>NZ_JBHEEW010000007.1:0-271800 GCF_041930185.1 Mycoplana ramosa
ATTTTTGACAGCCGATCCGGAATTTTTATTTTTCCAGTTTCTGCTGTCAAAATTCCGGAAATTCGCGGCGGGCTACACTGACAGCGCGCACGTCCGAACGCCAGGGCCGCATGATCGACAAGGACGAGGCCGGCTCGATGGAGAAGAAGAAGCGCGAGGGCTATTTCTGATGGAAACCGCAAACGTCTCAGCGGACAACATTGTTGCCTATCTGAATGCGCAGGAACACAAGTCGATGCTGCGCTTCCTGACTTGTGGCTCCGTGGATGACGGCAAGTCGACCCTCATCGGCCGCCTTCTCTACGACACGAAGCTGATCTTCGAGGACCAACTCGTTGCGCTCGAGAGCGACAGCCGGAAACACGGCACCGCCGGTGAGCTCATCGATTTCGCGCTTCTGGTCGATGGGCTGGAAGCCGAACGCGAACAAGGCATCACCATCGACGTGGCCTATCGCTTCTTCGCGACGGAGAAGCGCAAGTTCATCGTGGCCGACACGCCCGGCCACGAAGAATACACCCGCAACATGGCGACCGGCGCGTCCACGGCCGACCTCGCCATCGTGCTCGTCGACAGCCGGCAGGGCGTGCTGCGCCAGACGCGGCGCCATTCCTTCATCGCCTCCCTGCTCGGTATTCGGCACGTCGTGCTGGCGGTCAACAAAATCGACCTGGTGGAATACGACCAGACGGTATTCGACCGCATCGTCGCCGACTACATGGCCTTTGCCAAGGATCTCGGCTTCGAAACGGTTGCGCCCATCCCCATGTCGGCGCGCTTCGGCGACAACATCACGGCCCGGTCGCAGAACATGCCCTGGTATGCGGGGCCGGCGCTGCTGGAACACCTTGAAACCGTGCCGATCGACAGCGACGGGCTTGAAAAGCCGTTCCGCTTCCCCGTGCAGTATGTCAACCGGCCGAACCTGAATTTCCGCGGCTTTGCGGGTCAGGTGGCATCCGGCCGGATTGCCGTCGGCGACGAGGTCATGGTCGCCAAGTCCAGGCAATCGTCACGGGTGAAGGAAATCGTGACCCGCGACGGCAACCTTGATCAGGCCGTCGAGGGACAGCCGGTCACGATCGTCCTGGAAGACCAGATCGAGGTCTCGCGCGGAAATATCCTCGTCAAGCCGGAAGACGGTCCCCATGTGGCCGATCAACTGCAGGCGCATGTCATCTGGTTCGACGCCGACCCGATGATTCCGGGACGCAGCTACATCCTGCGCACCGAGACCGACAGCGTGAACTGCACGGTGACGACGCTGAAACACGAGATCGACGTGAACACCTTCGCCCGGGAATCCGTGAAATCGCTTCCGATGAACGGGGTGGGTGTCTGTAACCTTTCCCTCCAGGCTCCCATCGCTTTCGACACCTACCGTCAGAACCGGACCACGGGCAATTTCGTCATCATCGACCGCTATTCGAACGCGACGCTCGGAGCAGGCATGATCGATTTCCCGCTGCGCCGCGCCGAGAACGTGCACTGGCAGGCAATGGAGGTCAACAAGACGGCGCGCGCCGCACTGAAGCACCAGAAACCCGCCGTCCTCTGGTTTACCGGCCTCTCTGGCTCCGGCAAGTCGACGATCGCCAACAACCTGGAGAAACTGCTTCACGCCAATGGCAAGCACACCTACATGCTGGACGGCGACAACGTCCGGCTCGGGCTCAACCGGGATCTGGGCTTCACGCCGGAAGATCGCGTCGAGAACATTCGCCGCGTGGCGGAGGTGGCCAAGCTGATGGCAGATGCGGGCTTGATCGTGCTGGTCTCGTTCATCTCCCCGTTCCGCTCCGAGCGCCGGCTGGCGCGCGACATGATGGACGAGGGGGAATTCATCGAGATCTTCGTCGACACGCCCATCGAAGAATGCGCCAAGCGTGACCCGAAGGGGCTCTATCTCAAGGCCAAGGCGGGTCAGATCGCCAATTTTACCGGCATCAGTTCTCCCTATGAACGGCCCGAGGACCCGGATATCCACCTGCGCACGGTCGGCCACGACCCGCAGGAACTCGCCGTGCGGATCGCCGACTTCCTCCAGAAACGCGACGAGGGCTGAATTCCCGGTATGCGTGCGTTGGATGCAAGCCGCATCGACGCACGAGCCCATCCGCCATGAGTTCCTGGATGCTCTCCGACCCTTGACACGCCGTCCGAACTCGCCGATGACTGCGCGGTGCCATTCGCGGGTATGATGTAATGGTAGCCTGTCAGCTTCCCAAGCTGAACGCGCGGGTTCGATTCCCGCTACCCGCTCCAGCCTCATTTCTCAGGGCGTTGAGGGCTTTTTCAACCGGTCGTAAAATGCCCGGTTTTACAGCGAGTTTTACAGGTTGAGTTCGTGCTTTGATCCAGAGCGGTAGATGTGCATCGAGTTGCTGGGCCTTGAATGGTTCATTGGAGCGCCTATCTGTTGGCCAAAATGTCACATCCGCTTGTAGTAACTTTGGTGGATTGATATCTGAGTTGACATGTGCAACTCTTTTGGAAAAGAAGTCGCTGCATACTCGAATTACCCACGAATTTAACGCGGTGTTAACACGTTGGTAATGCGAAAAATGCCATCATTGTGGTGTGTTTGCCCGACAAGTATGGAACGCAACGCCGTTGGATCGCGTTTCCGCTCATATCTGCACCACGTTTCCGACGGGGGAGAAAGTATGTCAAGGATACCTCAGCCAGCTAATTACGGCTACGGGCACGATCGGCCGTGGAAACCAGTCGTGAATCCCTCAGACTACAGCGACGAAGTCACAGAAGAAGATATCGTAGCGCTCAAGAAGCTCGTGCAAGACGAGTGGTGCGAGGAAGACGCGCTGCTGGTAGATGGCCCCGCTTGGTGACAAGCCTTGGCGCTAGAATTCTATGCAGTTGCCACCTTGCCAAGCGCACTAGATATCGTTTGGTGTAGATTTCCAACAAATGAGATGCCCAATAAGCCCGGACCAAAATCAAGGCCCGGGCTTGTTCGTGCTGTGCAACTTCAGAAATCCCAGACGCAAGTCTGGGTGGAGATCGCATATGGCACGACAAAATATTCGCCATTCGACCGGCCGCTCGACCTGCATATCCAGAATTCATCAGAAATCGATAAATGTGGCCTCCTCCGCGCAACGTGCTTCATCTTGGATCGGGTAGTTTGGCTTCCATGGTCGCCGTTGTTTTTTGTTGTTCGTGAAGATGATGGGGTAGGGCCTATCGTTGGCTCCCTTTCCGATTCTGTGCGAATGCAGTTGGAGGCAGTTAAGGTCGCGCGGCGTAAAAACGGAGTTTGAAGGCTGATATTTCCGGCGCCGGCTTGGCGTTGACGCCGTCAGTCTCTGCGATGTCGTGCTTCATCTAGCTGCCGGATGACAGCATCGGTCGCTGCTGTGCGGCTCACATAGCGGCGAATAATCTTCGCGACGCTCTCTTCTTCCCATCCCAAAATCTCACCGATCACGCGCTCGGAAAGACCTGCCGTGTAGAACTTCGTTGCCGCCGTGCCGCGGAGGTCGTGGAAGTGCAGGTTGCGCTCGTCGAGACCGGCTTCGGTCTTGGCGTCGTTGAAGGACGATGAGAAGCCGTTAACCGTCCAGGGGCGCTTGCGGGTGTTCGTCAGGATCGTGACGGCTCGCTTCGGAATGCGGGTAAGCAGCTCCTGGAGGTCGGCGTAGAGTGGGATCACTGCTTCTCGTTTGTGGCCGCTCTTGCCGGTGGCGATGATGATCGCCTTGTCACGGACGTGCGTCCAGCTCAACCGGAACAGATCACCGGCACGCAGGCCGGTGTGCGCTGCCAGCTGGATCGCGAAGCCGACTTCCTCGGAGCTGACGGCAAGGATGGCGTCGATGTCTTCCTTCTCCCAGATGATCGCCGCGCGATCGTTGGTGTAGAGCTGCTTGATGCCCTCGCACGGGTTCGACGTGATCTTCGCCAACGGGTCGACCGCATAGGAGAGGATACGCGACAGCACCTGCATGCCGTAGTCTGCCGAGCGGGGCGTCGCCGCGTACTTTGCCCGCCATTTGCGGATGAGGGGGCGGATGCGCTCGGGACGATCGAACTGGGCAATACTGAGGTCGCCGAAGTGCTCGCTGATCCGGTCCAACCAAGGCGACCAATTCTTCTTCGTGCTGGCCGCCAGTTTCTCGTAGTCAGGACTCGCCCTGTAGAGGGTGACGAGCGCGCGGAACTTGCCGGCGTCGGGGATGCGGCGGTTCTCGATCGCCTCGTTGTAGGATGGCAGGAATTCGGGATCGCCTGGTGCACCCTTCAGCCGCGGGCCGCCGCGCCAAGCGTAATAATAGGTCTTGCCCTTGGCCTTGACCTTGTGAATGCCCTTCAGATCAACTGTAACCATGTTTCGCCTCGAACGCTGCCAGCTCCCGATCAAGATCGGATTCCGCGCTCGCGTCAACAGCGGGTTGCGAATGGTCGGGTGACACGCGGATAATCATGCCGTTGATTTCGAGCTCGACGCGAACGCCGTCGCGCTTGGCGACGGCCGCCAGCCGGCGCAGGTCGGACTGCCTAACGATCGCGGATGCGCTCATCGGCCGTTCCTCCAGTTGTCAAATTCCCCCCGCAACGACTTCCAGCGCTGGCGGGCGTCCTCGTCCGTGTTGACTTCGGCCATCGACTGGATGGCGAGGATGCTGCGGACGCGGGTCTTGACCCGCTCGGTGTCGGCGATGTCCGCGCCGTGCCGCTCCTGCAGGAAGCGAAGGAACGCCCGGTCGTTGGCGCACTTCATCGCGCATTCGGCGGCGTGGTCTTTCTGCTTCGGCGGCTTCGGCTGCAGCTCGCGGATGACGCGGAAGGCCTCGTCCAGGAGCGTCAGAAGTGCTGCGATGTAGACCGGAGCAGACTGCATCAGGCGCCGATCGTCATAGCTGCAGTCGGGCAGGAGGACCGCGATCGGCTCGACCTCGCCGGTGCGGCGATCGCGGGTGCAGATTTCTGGTCGGCCATTCGCGACGTCATAGCTCTCGCACCATTCGCCGCTGGCAAGTCCGCTCAGTTCGCGGATCTCCGGGAGCATGGCTTTTGCTTTGGCGAGGTCCATCACTGCGCCTCGACGCTCGGATGGAGGATGGCGAGACCAGCTGCAGTCGGCTTGTAGCCGGCACCGTAGGTTTCGCCATCCTCCGTGAAAGAGGATCGCACAAACTCGACTAGGCCTTTGCGAGCCAACCCGCGAACGGCGCGCCGTACCTTTGAGGCGTCGATTTCTGCGCGTGTTGCGATCGCTCGGAAGCAGAGCACGCCGAATTCCTCGGAGGCGTCCCGCCATGCCTGCATGGCCTTAGCTTCATAACCATGGAGTTTGATGTCCTTCATCGCCGCACCTCGTCGATGTTCTTCTGAATGACGGTGAAGGTGTAGGCGACGACCCAAGGGTTGGCGTTCCAGGCGCCGGCGCCATTAATCTCGTTCCAGAGATCCCGATACTCCTCACGCGGGCTTGGGTCCCATTCGTCAGGGAAATCGGAGTTGGGGCCGAGGCATCCGGTGCAGCCCTCGGCGATCGCGTCTTCCTCGCTGATGGCCTGCAGCCGCTCAATGCGGACGTTGGTGACGATCAGGGTGAGGCGAGATGCGCAGCGTGGCATGTGCATCGATGCGCGTAGCCGGCCGGGAGGGCTCTGCTGCCACAGATCGACGGAATGGCCGTCGCACTTTCTGTCGGCCTCATAGAAGGCCGGGCAGGATGCCGCCCCGTACTCGGCTTCGAACTCCGCACAGATTTCGGCGGGAGACTGACCGTCAAAGTGCTCCTGAGATCGCCAAGCTTCGCGAACCCAAAGTCGGTCACCCGTCGCGAACTTAGGGCGCAGCCAGTAGTGATGACCATCAGCGTCAATCGGCCAACGACGCAATGCACGCGGTGGCGTCTGCTCTTCCTCGCTCCAAGCCCACAGTCCGGAGGGCACCCACTGATGCATAATGTTCAGCGTCGACGGCTGCTGGCAGAAGGTTGCCCAATCTGGCGGCTGCGGATTGAGCGCGCGTCGCGTCTGCGTTTTACGGCCATCCAGCAATGCGCGCACCATCGGTGCGGAGAAGAGGATAGGGCGGTCCGTCACAGCAGCGATCCTCTCAGCTGGGCGGGCTTGCAGCTGGCGCAGAAGTGCAGCCACTTCGGGCCGCGTTTTGAGACGAGCCAGCCGGCGGCCTTCGCGTCGGCGATCATCGCGTCGAAGTCGTCGACGCCGTAGGTGTTCGGGTAGGAGGCGGGGCAGGCGTCGCAGACGACCTGGCGGTCGCGGCCGAGGGCTTCGATCGTCATGGCTCACCAGCCTCGTCTGCTTCGGCGGCCAGGACGCTCTTGATCGTGTTGTTGTAGGCGGTCAGGAGGTGCTCACGCATTTCGCGCCGAACCTTGCCGAGGCCTTCCTTCTGGAAGCCCTGAAGGTTCATCATCGCCAGAGCGATGCCAGTGCTGCGCCAGAGATGGACGAGGTTTGTCACCGGCGGCGTCTCGAACTTGTCTTCGCTGCGATTGAGGCCTTCGATCATTGCAACGCTGACCAGCCGAAACAGGAAGATCGACAGCCTTTCTTCGATCGGCAGGTGCTGCTGATCGCCGGCATACTCGACGAGTTCCTTGAACTGGGCGTAGCCATCGGCGAATTCGCCGTCCAGGAGGTCTGAGAGATTAACCGGCTTGCTCATCGGCGCACCTGCGGGAAGCCGTTGTGCTCGATGCCATCCAGTAGCCGGCCGGCTTCCTTCTTGGTGGCGGCAATCATGTAGCGGCCGTTGCAGTCCGATGTCGGCTTGTGGTTGCCCCACTGCTTGAACAGGAAGGGCACGTCGGCTGCGGCGCACTGGTCTCGCAGGCTCTCCGCCCATTCCGGCTGCATCGGCCGGGCGCCGGCGCCGCTCTCGCCACCGACGACAACCCAGTCGAGTTTTGGAAGGTGCCGATCGCACTCCTGATCGCCGCTGGCGGTGCAGCCATGGGCGCAGTATTGCGCGCAGGTGGGCAGGAAGTCGCGAAGTCTGAGTGCCCCAAGCAGTGGCTCGGCCGAGATCCAGCGGAGCGCGGCGGGCGTATCGAGCAGGACGGGGATGCGCTCGTCGGCGCGCCTCTGGTCCTCGACTGACACGCCGAGCCAGACGTTCGTCAGCGGCCAACTGCTGAAGGCAGCTATCGCGCGGGAGCGGCGCTTGCCGTTAGGCGCTTCTTTCTTCCAGCCCGGCAGATAGGCGTTCATGACGCCCGCCGTCACTTCCCATGCTAGATGGTTGCGCACGTCCGGCAGGCCGTTGCCTGCCGGTCTGGTGAGATATTCCCGCATCCGCTCCGGGCGCTTGGTCAACACCTGGAAGGTGTGCTGCGGGCAGAGCGCCATGACGGCGAAGACCTGGTCGATCCACGCGTCGGGCACGCCCTCGGCGAACAGATCGCCATGGGCGCAGACGAAGATCATGCGCGGGCGGCTCCAGCGCAGCGGCTGGTCGAGCCATTCGCTGTTCAGCCGCACCTCGCCGGTCCAGACCGGACCGGCCTTGCTGTCCTTCGTCAGGCCGACGCGGCTCGGATGATGCTTCAGCCGCGTTCCGGCGAGCTTCATGGCGTAGCAGTTGGTGCAGCCGGCGGAGACGACGGAACAGCCGGTGATCGGGTTCCAGGTGGCGTCGGTCCATTCGATCTTGGTGCCGTCAGCCATAGGTGTCGCCTCCATTCGGTACGTTGGCGGCGCGGGGCCATATCGTCACCGTCTCCCCATGCTCAAGCGCTTCTCGGACAAGCCAGATGATCTCTTCGTCCGCCTCAAATGGCGCGTGAGTGCGGCACAGATGGCCGTCAGCGTCGCGGGTTTCCGCCTGCCATTCGGCCTTACGAACTTGCTCGCTTGTTTGGAGAGTTATGGGGTTCGGGTTTTTCACTTACCGTCCTCCCGCATATCCTTCGCTGTGCTGGCGGGCTTCCGGGCCATGAGGTTTTCGCGGATGACGCTCATAGCCCCATCTCCGTCGAGATGAGCGCGGCTGCACCAAGTGAAACGACACCAAGGAAGAAAAAGAGCGAGGTGACTTCGCCATTGCCCATGGTGTGGTAGCCGCTGGACAGAAACCCGCCGGCCAAAAGGGTAAGTGCATATGACGGCTTCATTCTGCTCCTCCTTTTGTCTTGAGGTCGGAAGCGAGTTCGGGATTTGCTCTCAGAATCTTGATCTTCTTCACGAAGCTGCCGGGGCGGCGCTTTCGGGCTTCGGCCTCGGCCTGGGTGCTCGAGGCGGCGACGATGTCGAGGCTCTCCTCGTCCTCGTAGAAATGGACGCGGAAGGTGGGGAGGGTGTCAGACATGGCGATGCCTCTCTTCCAGGGCGCGGGCGTGCATGGTCACGTAAGGAAGCCGGATCGGCTTGATCGCCACGCCGCCGCTCTTGGTGACGAACGGCTGGTAGACGGTGAGCCTGCGGGACGACGCGGTGTCGTCGGCGGTGGCGGGGCGGGGGCGCCCCTCGGCCCGCCAGCGGCGGATGCGCTTGGAAACGAAGTTGTGCAGGCGCGTCCTGTCGGCGCCGAGGTCTTCGGCGATATCCGCGACGGTCTTGCCGGCGAGAATGCGGTTGCGGATTTCCGGCTCGAAGGCCGCGGGGACGTAGGCGGTTCCAGAGTCGCCGAACGGAATGGTGGGGTTCATGCGTGCATCTCCGCCGGAAGCAGGATCGGGTGCAGCACACCCATGCCGATCGCGGGGTCGTCGACGCGGCGGGCGAAGTAATTGGCGGCGGCTTCGGCAATCGCCAGCTCGGCCAGGTCCTCGATGCGGCGGTCGAGCTCGTCGGCTGCCTGGCGCAGCCGCGCCTCGGTGGCGGCATCGAGCGTGATGGTGATGTGGCTCATGTCAACTCCAGCAGAACGGAGAGGAGGATGGAGCCTGCGGCGATCGCCGGCACCAGCCAGTACATGACCAGGGTGCAGATACGGTCGGCGCGGGCGCGGGCGGCGCGCAGCCGGTCGATGTTCGACCAGTCGGCGTCGATCTGTTCGATCGGATAGCGGGGGAAGCGAGGGTGCCGCATCGGAACCCTCATGAAAAAACGAAGAGGAGGGCAGCGGCGAAGAAGGCGCACCCCGCGATGCCGAGGAGGCCGATGATCCGCCACTTGCGCTTGTCGGCGCGAAGGCGGGCGAGATCACCGGCGGTGCTGCGGGGGCATTCCGCATGGTCGCGGGGCGGCTGGAGCATGGCGGCCTCCGGTCAGGCGGCGCGGGAAAAGAGGTTTGCGGCCTCGGCCATGGCGGCCTCGCCCAGCGTCTCGATCTCGGCGGCGCTGTAGCCGCGGCGGATCAGATCCCGGGCGATCGCGCCTTCGCCGATATCGACGAGATCGCGCGCCATCGCGGAGGTGCGGGCTTTCTGTTTGGGGGTGCGGGTGTCTTGCATCGTCGTTCTCCGGTTTGGGGATGAGGCCGGGAAGGTGGGCCGCCGCCTGGGAGGAGGATCGACGGCGGCCCTTCGCGGCCGGAACGATGCGAATATATACGCATACGAATAATACACAACAACAAAAATACGTGTGTGTATAATTGCCAGCCGCGTGAATGCTGTCGGCGGGGCCGGCGTTCGTCAGCGATGGGTGGCGAAGATATGGCCGCTACGGCGGTATTTTAGGTGTCTGCTGTCCCGAGCAGGCGAACGGGTCGTAAGGGCGAGGTCGTCGCCCTGGAGCAGGCAGGTGACGAGCGCCGCGGATCAAGGTTGCCTTGCAACGTCAAGGCCGACAGGGCGAAAAGCCATTCTTGATGATGCCGACCTCAGTCGGAGATGACCAGCTCGATTCGGCAGGCCGCGCCCGCGGCGTCGGCTTGGAAGCTGATCGTTTTTGAGATCACTTCTTGACCCGGCGGGACTGCGTTCACAGCGCCACCGGTCGCATCAAATGGCGAGCCCGCAGAATCAAGAAGTGTGCAACCGTAGTTAGCATTGAAAGGTTTGCTGGAGCGGTTTGCAATCGCGACAACGACCTGTCGGTAGGAGCCGTCTTTCTCAATGCGTAGCGTCTTTATGACGGCGTCCTCGTTTGGTGAATAATCTGATGGAAAAAACTCGCCGGCCACTGCGTTTGAGCATAGAATCGCTGCAATTCCAGAGATCGTGAACCTGAGCATATTTCCTCCCTTGGTATGAAGCGCCGCGGACCAATGTCAGTATCGCCGCCATTCCTCGCGTGGGATACGGAATCGATAGGGCGCCGCCCACTCAACAACGACATCTTCAATGTCTGCCGCGTTAGAACTGGTGAGGGTGAATAGTCCCGGCGACGTGCCTCGTTTGATTTTTTTAATATACATGCGACCGTCGCCCAGGCGAACAACACACATCCGACCTATTAGGTCTGCAGGAGGACGACCCTCCTTGTGGTACCCGATCAAATCGCCGTCTTCAAAGATTGGCATTTGCGATTCGCCGCGAACGATCACTGCCCCAGTCCCGTCGGGAATGGGGAAATCGACTTCCACGGTGTCGAAGCCGTTATGTTCAACGTCGTTGAAGGGCAGAACTTCCGCCCCGGCGCCTACATATCCGAATATTGCCACGGTCTGCGTCCAGCCAGTTTCCCAGCCGGTCTCGGAGAGGTCGAACTCAAATTTGTGCTCATCGGCGAACGCCTTAAGCTTGGCGATCTGCTCGAATTCCGGCTTTGAGCCGGCTTCCCATCGAGACACAGTTGGTTGCGTCGTGCCGAGGGCCTCGGCGAACGCTTGTTGATTCATGCCTGCGAGCGTGCGCAGGCGGCGGATCGCAACCTTCAACTCCATACGCCAGCGCATATCAAGGGGTCCCTTAAAAGCAAAATACACGAACGCATATCCTCTTGCATCACTTCATGCGTATGCGTATAAATACGCCATGAGCATTATCGCCTTCATCCGAAAGACGGTCTTCCGCGTGAAACAGGACGAGTTCGCCAGCATTGCCGGCGTGACTCAGCCGACTGTCTCGCGCTGGGAGCGCGACGGCGGGGAGAGCATCACGCTGGAGCAGATGCAGCGCATCCGCGATGCGGCCGTCAATCGCGGTATTGCCTGGGATGATGGTTGGTTTTTCCATGTTCCGGAGGCCGCCGAATGAGCGCTGTCCTCTCGCACGTCCTATTTCTGCAAGGCGTCGTTCCCCTCCGGAGCGTCCCTCCCGGTCGCCTTGCCACCTGGGGCCGGAGCCGGCGGGCAATGCCTGCCGCTCCGGCCCGTTCTTTCCTTTCTCCGATCCGCGCGCAAATCCGCGCCGCGCGGTGCCCCGCGCCCGGCGGACGGCGGACCTCAATGTCCGCCGGGCGTCCCCGTTTTCGTTTTCGACTGGCATGCGGGCCTCCGTGAGTTTTTGTCCCGCCCGTAAGTGTCGCGCTCTGCGTTCACTGGCGGGTCCCTGGATGCCCTGAGTTTTCACAGTTTTGGACCCTTCCCGCCACGGGAAACCCCGACCGGATTTCCCGGCGCGGGAAAGGCTTTTTCTTGTCCGGAGGACAGCATGAGCGATGCAACGATGTACCGCCTGAAAGCAGCGCAACGCGACCTGGTGGAAGCGTGCGGCGGCGTGATGCGCGCGGCGGAGAAATGCGGATATTCGAAATCGAATGTCGGGCGCTGGTTCGATCCGAACGATCCGACCCTGATGCCCCTGCCGGCGGTCATCACGCTGGAGGCTGAGTGTCAGCGCCCGTTTGTCACTGCCGTGATGGCGGAAGCGAACGGCCGGCGTCTGGCCGATCCGCACCAGGAGCGCGCTGCCGACGTCTCGGTGCTGACCAGCCACGCCGAGGTGATGCGGCAGGCCTCCGAACTGATGAACGCCATGGCGCTCGCGATGGAAGACGGGCGGATCACGCCGGCAGAGGCGACGACCGTCGACCGGATCGCCTCGGCGCTGGATACGGCCTCGGCCAACCTGCGCAGCTCGCTCGCCACGGTGAAGGCGCGACAGGGCGCGGCGGCGCGCCTGCACGTGGTTGGCGGGGAGGGCGAGTGATGCGCTCGCTCGACGCTCTCAGTCTACCCGATATCGCCCCGGCGCCGGTTCCGGACTGGATGCCGGAGATCCGTCTTGTCGACCCGAAAACCCTCGTGGTCGACGAAAGCTACCAGCGCGCCTTGTCCGAGCGCTCGGTGCGGCTGATCCGCAAGATCGTCTCCCAGTGGGACTGGACCGCATTCAAGCCGCCGGTTGTCGTCGAGGTGGATGGCAGCCTCGAAGTGATCGACGGCCAGCACACGGCGATCGGCGCCGTCACCCATGGCGGCATTGTGCAGATCCCGGTGCTGGTCGTGCGGGCGTCGGAGCGCAAGAGCCGGGCCGGCGCCTTCGTGCGCCATAACCGTGACCGCATCCAGGTAACGCCGACGCAGCTGCACACCGCGCTGGTAGAGGCCGGCGACGAGGACGCGATGACGGTCGCGCAGGTCTGCCAGCGGGCCGGGGTGACGATCCTGAAAAACCCGCCGCCGATGGCACGTTTCAAGCCGGGCGAAACCATAGCTGTCTCGACGATCGGCGCGCTGGTCAATCGTCGCCACGCGGCAGGGGCCCGCAAGGTTCTCGAAATTTGCGTGCAGGGGGGGGCATGCCCCATTTCGGCCGACCTGATCAAGGCCGTCGAGCATCTGCTCCATGCCGCCGAATACAAAGGCGAGCTGCCGCCGGAGCGCATCGCGCTGCTGATCTCATCCCGCCTGTCCACCCTCGAAGGCGAGGCAAAGCGCTTCGCCGCGGAGCGGAAGTTGCCGCTGTGGCGGGCGCTTGCCTCGGTGCTCTTCATCAACCGCAGAAAGGCGCGCCATGACTGATCCAGCATTGGAACGCCTGCGAGACGAAGTGGATATGCTGCGGGAACGCGTCCGGCAGCTGGAAGCCGTTCTTGTGCCGGACGGAATGCAGATCCCGATCGAATGGAAGCTGACGGCCTCCGAGGCGCGGGTTTTCTCGCATATCGCTTCCCGAGACATGGCAACCAAGGATTCCATCCTGCTCGCCATGTACTCCGATCGCAACGATCTGCCGCCGGAGCCGAAGATCGTCGATGTCTTCGTCTGCAAGATCCGCAGCAAGCTGAAGCCCTTCGGCGTCGTCATTGAAACTGTATGGGGGCAGGGATACCGCCTGCTTGACCGCTCCCGCTTTTGCGAGAGGGCGGCAGCATGACCGGTCCCTTGCAGAAAATCCCCTATGCCGGCAAGGCGCCGCCGGTTGCTGCCACTCCACCGGGACCGATCGGGCTGCGCGGCGTGGCGCTGCTGCGCCGTGTCCGTGACGCGGCCGGCCCGTATCGCTGCGAGCGCAATGCCGATCACGCCGTCGCCTGGCGCTGCATCGAGGCCGGCATGGTTCGGCTCGACCGCCGCGATGACGACGTGCTGCACCTGACCGAAAAGGGCCGCGCCTATCTCGACCGGCTGATGAGGGCGACGTGATGGCGGCTTTGCAACAGATTAAACCTGGTTCCGATGTCAGCGCCTTACCTTCGATGATTGCCGCTGCGTCTGCTCGGTTGGCAAGAGCGAAGGAGCCCGCCGAAATCCTGATCGCGAGGGAAGCTGCTGGCGTTGTGTTCGATGCGGCGCGCCGAGCGGCGCGACTGGCGCGGGCAACGAAGTCCCATCACGAAATCGTGGACCTTGCGCGGCGAGCGCAGATTGACGCTCTTGAGATCGAGGCGATGGCAGATGCGCGCCTGGCTGATGAGGTTGACCAGGCGCAACAGGATGGCGGGTTCTGCCGCGGTCGTCCATCTGGTGATTCCCGCACGCTGGCTGACTTTGGACTTAGCCGAAAACAAGTCTTTGTGGCGCGCTCGATGCGCGCGTTGATCTCGAAACATCCAAAGGCGTTGAGAGCGGCACTGGAGGACCTGCTCCAGAGCGGCGCGGAGCCGACGCGCGCATATCTCCGTAGCGCGCTCAAAGGGCTTTCGCCCCGAAGCAACCGTAATGCGGCTCGTGGCGACCAGCCGTTTCGACTGCTGTCTGGCCGGGACGTGCGGGAGCTTAGCTTTGTTGAGATCGCTCAGCTGCGTCGCCGGGCTGAAGTCGAAACGGCGTTTCTGGCGCTTATCGAGGGCTATGCAGCAAACGTCGAGCCAGGCGAGCGGATCGGCGCTGTGATCGCCGACGATCGGCTGGCTGCAATGCTGGAATCCGTCTCACGATGTGATGGGGAGTCGGTCTGATGGCTGTCTCCCTCGCACACCTGAGCGCGGAGCAGCGGCGCGTGCTTTTGGCGGCTGCCGCAGATGGCACCTACCGTTGTTCCGGCGAGCCCGAGCAGGCCAAGGCCCGCAAGCTGAACAGCAAGGGGCTGCTTTCGCGCGATCCGCAAGACGGTTTCCTGTGGCGGCCGACCGACGAGGGGCGGCGGGTTGCGGCGGAACTCACCGGCGAGGCGTCGATCGGTCAGGGCGCGGAAGCATTGCCCACGGTGGATGCCGCGCCATCTCTGCCGGCGGAGGCGCAGCGCTTCGACGCTTCCGATCTGGCGGCGACCGTCGACCGGGCGCGGCAGCTGCTCGACGACGGCGACGTGATGGCGGCGCGGCTTCTGGCGGCCGGCGCCTACGACCAGGCCAAGGCTGCCGGCAACTTCGCCGCGCGCTATGGCGCGGCGCAGCGGCTGGTCGCCAAGGCGCGGCAGCTGCAGGGCGATGCGCTGCTGATCGAGACGCGGGCGAAGATCCGGATCGCGGACGAATGGGATGCGGCTCAAGCCGACGGCCGGGCGCTAAAGGGGCGTCCGAAAAGTATTTCCGGCGAAAATACTTTCAAGCAGCGCGAGGCAGGCCTTACCGCCCAAGATATCCACGACGCGCGCAAGCTGGCGCGGGCGGAGCAAAAGTCCCCGGGCATCGTCGAGCGCGCGATCGAGGCGCGGCTGAATGCCGGCCTGGAGCCGTCCCGCGCCTCGGTGCGGCATGCCATCGGCACGAAAACCGCGACGAAGGAAGAAAAGGGCGACCAGCTCTACGAGACGCCGATCGAGGCGGTGCGCACGCTGCTGGCGCTCGAAAGCTTTTCGGCGACCGTGAAGGAGCCGGCAGTCGGCAAGGGGGCGATCCTGCGCCCGCTGGAGGATGCCGGCTATGAGGTGATGATCGCCGATCTCGTCGATCGCGGCATTGCCACGCGACATGGCGAACTGCAGCAGGTCGGCGATTTCCTTCTGTCGGTGGCGGGCGGCTCGGCGGGCGTCGATATCGTCACCAACCCGCCCTATGCGGAACTTGCCAACGCATTTCCGGCGCATGCCCTGCGCGAGCACAAGCCGCGCAAGATGGCGCTGCTGCTGAACTGGAATTTCGCCGCCGGGTTCGACGATCCGAACCGCGTGTTCGTGATGGACGAGAACCCGCCGTCGCGGATCTACCTCTTCACCCGCCGCCTACCGATGATGCACCGCGAGGGCTGGGACGGGCCGAAGGCGTCGAGCCAGATGAATACCGCGTGGTTCGTCTGGGAGCGGAACGACGACGGCAGCTATGGCGACAGCTATCCGCGCCTGATCCGCGTCGACTGGAAGGATTTCGAGACCGCGCCGGCGCTGGCACCCGGCGCCGGCGGCAATGTCGCGCCGATGGGTTTTCGCAGCGCCCCGGAAGAGGACGAGTTTGCCCGCAGCACGCCGCGCAAGACGCTCGAGGAGCGCGTCGACGAGGCGCGGGCGCCGGGGCTGATCTGGATCGCCGAGCAGGACGGCTTCGATGCCGTGTCGCTGCGGCGGGGCATCGGCGTGCGGCCCTCGGTGGCCGAGGCGCTGATCGGCGAATTTTCAAGCCGCGGGCTGATCGTGCCCGCCGACGACAATCAATGGAGGATCACAGCTCAGGCGCTCGTGGCGGTGACGCTCACGGCGGCCGAGATTGTGATGGAAAGCGAGGCGGCATGACGATGCTCCGGAAGGGGCCATCCCCCAGACTCGACGCGAGGCAGGCGGAAATCTGCCTCGGGCTTTGGTCGACCAAGCAATACGACACGTTCGATATCGCCCGAATGCTCAAGGTCGGCGAGGACGCGGTTGCGAGGACCGTACAGGCATCGCGCGACGTCACGCGGCAGATGTATGCGGAGATGACAGCATGACGGAACTTCTCCCCATCATCGAGGAGCTTGCCAACGCCAGGTCCGACGCCGAGCGGGCGCGCTGGCTGCTGCGCTGCCCGCCGGGCTATCTCGGCAAGTACGAGATGACGATCCGCAATCGCCTGCGCGCCGCCGGCTTCCTGGCTGGCGTCGCGTATCTCGAAACCGAGCGCCTCGTCATCTGGATGCCGCGCAAGGGTGACGGCAGCCCCAGCGACAATGCGCTGGAACTGCTGCAGGGCGCCCGCGCCGAGATGATGGCGATCGCGGCGGGGGAGGGCTGAGGCATGGCGCAGCCTGTCAATTTCAGCGGCGCGAACATGCTGTTGCGCGCGCCTGAGGGTTCCGAGAACGTCAGCGACCTTGCGACCTACACCAACGGGTTCTGCTCGGTCTCCTGTTGGGAGTTTGACGCCGACGAGCTGGCGGAGATCCTCCGCACCGGGCGCGTGTTCCTCTCTGTCTTCAGCGGCAAGACGCAGCCACCGGTCTTTGTCGGCAGCGAGGCGTCTATGC
Organism: Mycoplana ramosa; assembly: GCF_041930185.1. Classification (NCBI taxonomy): domain Bacteria; kingdom Pseudomonadati; phylum Pseudomonadota; class Alphaproteobacteria; order Hyphomicrobiales; family Rhizobiaceae; genus Mycoplana; species Mycoplana ramosa. The sequence goes on from NZ_JBHEEW010000007.1 coordinate 16,588, forward strand.
GTTCGGTCGTCGTCGACTATGGCGGCGTGTGGAAGCGGGAGGAACGTTCCGATGGCTGATCGTTCCTCGCTTCGAATCCTCGTCGCCTGTGAGTTCTCCGGCACGGTGCGCAACGCCTTCCTGGCCGAAGGTTACGACGCCTGGTCGTGCGACCTGTTGCCGGCCGAGGATGGCAGCAACCGGCATATCCGCGGCGATGCGCGTGACCTGCTCGACAATGGCTGGGATCTGCTGTTCGTCGCCCATCCGCCCTGCACGCGGTTGTGCAATTCCGGTGTGCGTTGGCTCGACGAGCCGCCGACGAACGCGCCGGAGGCTGCAACCGACGAGGAAAGGAGCGCCTGGCCGATGCTTGGTCGCGAGGCGCGCCTTGCCATCATGTGGCGGCTTCTCGACGAAGGCGCCGCGCTGTTCTCCGCCTTCTGGAACGCGCCGATCGAGCGCATCGCGATCGAAAACCCGGTTATGCACCGACATGCAAAGGGGCGGATCGTCGACTTCCGGCCGCCAGCGCAGACAGTGCAGCCGTGGTGGTTCGGTGAGCCGTTCTTCAAGGCGACCGGGCTATATCTGCGCAACCTGCCGCCGCTGATCGCGACGAACCGGCTGACGCCGCCGTCGCGTGGCACGGCCGAGCACAAGGCGTGGTCGCGTGTCCACCGCATGCCGCCGGGACCGAACCGGGCAAAGGAACGCTCGCGCTTCTTCGCCGGCATTGCTGAGGCAATGGCGGCGCAATGGGGCGGGCATGCGTTTTCCCAGATCAGGAGGGCAGCGTGAGCGACGCACGTTTCTCGATAATCCCTGGCTGGATCGTAACCGATCCGCGCCTGAAGGGGCGTGACCTGCAGGTGCTCTGCCTGCTCGGCCGCCACACCAGCCGCAAGCATGGCTGGTGCCGCCGCAGCCAGGTGAAGATGGCTGAGGAGCTTTCCTGCGCCCGCTCCACGGTGCAGGCATCCATCGACAGGCTCGTCGAGATCGGCGGCGTGGAGCGCCGGGAGGTCATCAGCGAAAACGGTCGCGACAGCGCACACTGGTATCGCGTTGTCTATGACATCGAGACACCGGAGGCCGTATTCGACGGTTGGGACCGTTCCGACGCAGAGGAATTCAATCCTATTTCGGCAGAAGGAGAGGGGGCCACCCCTGCCGGTATACCGGCACCCCCTGCCGATATATCGGCACCCCCTGCCGGCTCTGGGTCGGCACCCCCTGCCGACTCTGGACCGGCACCTATTAACGACTCCTGTTTAACTCCTGATGATCTTCCGAGAGAGAAAGCGCATGCGCGCGATGAAACTGATGAGGAAGAAAGTCCAAAAGCACTTGAACGTCGATTTCGGCAATGGTGGTCCAGATGGCCAACCTTTGAGGCTGACGACGAGACGCGTACCAGGAGCGCCTGGAACTCGCTATCGCCACAGCAAAGACGGGAATGCGAGGAAAAGACGCCAATTTGGCTGGAGCGCGTGCTTGGCAAGGGCGGCAAGGGCGGAATGGGCCGCACGATGGTGAAGAAGGCCTCGACGTACCTGACGCAGCGGATGTGGGAGCGTGTGCCTGATGCGGTTTTGCAAGCGGCTACCAACCCTCCGACGCTGCATAAGCCATTCTCCAAGGCATGGCAGGGGCGCGTCTATGCCGTTTTGCTCGGCCCGGAGCGCTCACCACCGCCTATGACGAGGACTCTTGAGGCGGTCGTGAGGGGCGGCGGGCCAATGGCAGACCTCGTCCGCAAGCAGCATCGGCAGCAGCACGCCTGGCCGGATGTCGCGCGGATGTATGGAGAACGTCAGGGGACTGCCATCCCTGCCGACATCGTCGCTATTTCGGAGGACTTTCGGAGCTATCACGTTGGCTCTCCGGAGGTGGCCGCGTGGCGCCGCTTGCATGATCGCATGGGCTGGGCATGGCCAGACATGGGCAAGGCTGAATGGATCTGTCTGCCACCGACCAGTGGCGGCGATGACGATGCGGCGCTCGCCGCGCTGGAACGATACCGAGACAAGCTGAGAGAGGTGCGAGGCGATGAACATGCAGCATAGGTTCCGTGGATCGAAGATCGGATATCGCCCGCTTATCGAAGCCGAGCTTTCGGCAGGAGAGCGCGACCGGGCCTATGCGCGCCAGCAGCGAGCGGAGCAACGGGCGCGGATGGTGGTGCGCGATCTGCGCGCCGCATCGCGCTCCGTGACCGAATCGGCAGTTGATTCGGGCCGCTGGCTCTGCCTCCATGTCGAGACGGGCCGAGAATTTGCAGTGGAAAACATCCTGTCGGATGCGGATGTCGAGGCGCTCGCGCCACGCGAAAAGGGGCAATTCGTGATGCGCAGGGGCGTCCGCATCCAAGCTCCGGATCGTGCCTTCATCCCAAGCTACGTGTTCGTTCGCTGCCGGTTTTCGGCGGAGGCGTTCTATGGTTTGCGGCGCGTCAAGCACGTCTTTGACATCGTCGGCGGGGCCAATGGGCCGCATGTGATTCACGATGAGGATATTTCTGTATTCAAGCGGATAGCCGCTGGCCTGGAGGCGCCGCGCGTGGCGACCGACAAGACGTTCAAGGATGGTGACAGGGCCGACATCGTGCTGGGGCCGTTCGCCGGGTTCACCTGCCTCGTCCTGTCGGTGAAATGGTCACGACATGCGCGGGCGCGTGTCCTGATCAACGTGGGTGGCCGTCCGTTCGAGATCGACTCCATGCCTCTTGCGTTTCTGAAGAAGCTATGAGACGAGTTCCATCAGCGGACGAGCTGGACGCGACGCCCCTCCGATCCCTCGATGACCAATCGAGGCAGAGCAGGTAAGGACCTGCAGGGACCCGTCCACCAGCCCCCGCCCTGACAGCCTCGATCGCGAGGCACCGATTCAGGGCCAGTGCGCAAGCTATGATCTCTTGACTGTTGGTGGTGATGCGAGGTGCTGTTCCGGGATAGCAGCCATCTGTACGAACCTTGCATCTTGCGCGGCCCGGCGGTCGCCACGGTGAGCAGCGAGGCGGCCGAGAGGCCGCCTTTGTTGTTTATAGGGTATGGGAGCCGAACTTCATTTCGACGCATCCGAACTCGAACTGCTCGGGCGGGCGATTGCCCGTTTGCCGGGCGAGGTCAAGGCCAAGGCGTTTGCCCGGGCCATGAGCCGGATGCGGACGATGGCGCGAACACGCGTCGTCAAGCGCTCCAGCGAGCGGACAAAAGTTCCGGTTCGCATGGTGCAGGCACTGACAAAGGCGCACCTCAATGCCGGTGGTAATACGATCGAGGTCGTCGAGAAGTCGGGTTGGATCGGCCTCTACAAGCTGGGCGCCCGGCAGACATCAACGGGGGTGACGGTCAAGTCTCGCGGCTCCTACAAGTCCGCGTTCATCGCCAAGATGGCAAGCGGTCACACCGCCGTCATGATGCGCGATGGGAAGAGCAGGCTGCCGATCCATGAACTGTTCGGCGCCAACCCGGCCCACGACGTGACGAACAACCCGGACGAGTTCCTCGAGGTGCTGGCGGAGCTGATCAAAGACCACCTTGCACCCCGCGTCCTTCACGAGATCGAGCGCCTCATCGCCCGGTGACCCCCGGAGGGGTCAATGGGTCCTTCCCGGGCACCTCCCCCAAACGGGCCGGGGCGACCCCGGGGTTTTGCTAGTAACCGGGTCCGAAAAGCTGACCTGACAACCCTGACAAGGCCCTTACAAACCTGACGAGACCTGACGAGCACGAACGATGGATACCAACAGCGGGCCTGACGGCGTCTGGATCAGCGTTGCACAGCTCGCGCAGCAGAAGGGTGTGTCGCGGCAGTCGCTCTCCGAGCGCATTGACAGGCTCGAGCGAGAAGGGCGGCTGATCACCCGACGCGACGGCCGCAAGCGGCTCGTTGAGCTTGCGACCTATGACCGGATCGTCGGTCAGATCGGCGACGGCGCGCGGGAGATTGGCGCGGAGACGAAGCGGCAGGGGGCGGCGCCGCAGTCCATCAACGGCACGCTCCGCGATGCCCAGGCCGATCGCGCCCATTACGAGGCGAAGTTGAAGGCGCTCGATTTCGCGGAGCGCACCGGGCAGCTGGTGCCGCTTCGCGGCGATCACGGCATCGAGACCGCACTGATGAAGGTCTCCGAGCTCGTCGTGCGCGACCTTGGCGCGCCGCTGAACTGGGTTTCGGAACTGCTTGAGGCAGCGCGGGAAGGGGAACCGGCGTTGCGCCGGCTCCTCCGGCGCAAGATCCGTGAACAGCGTGAGTTGATCGCCGGCAGGCTTGCTGCCCTGGCGGGGGAGGCCGAGCAGGCAGAGAAGACGGGGATCCAGATCGACATCGATTTCGAGGACGAGGCATGAAGCTTTCGCTTCGCAAGTCCGCCATTGCCGTCATTGCGGCCGGGCTGTCATCGACGATCATGCCGGCCGAGCAGGTGTCGGCGGTGGAGTTCGCCCGCAAAAATCTGGTGGTTCCGGACGGGCCGCGCGCCGGCGAGCTGTGGGACGACAGCCTGACGCCCTACATCGCAGAGCCGCTCATGCTCTCGATGACGGAAAGCGGCATCAACGAGATCGCCGTGCGCAAGTCGGCGCAGACCGGTTTCACGACGCTGCTCCTGGCATCGGTGTCGCACTTCATCGCGATCGATCCGTGTCGCATGATGATCGTGCAGCCGACGACTGGTGCGCTGGCCGAGTTCAACCGCGAGAAACTGTCGGTTGCCATCCAGCAGTCACCGACGCTGAAGCGGCTCGTCAAGGACCAGACGTCCCGTTCCGGCGAAGGCTCGACGGCGCAGGCGAAGCGGTTCCCGGGCGGATCGCTGAAGCTCGCGATTGCGAACTCCGCGGCGGATCTCCGCTCGTCGACCATCCGAAAAGCTTTTCTCGACGAGGTCGACGAGTACCCGGACGATCTCGACGGACAGGGCGACCCGATCGGGATGGTGGAGGCGCGTCAGGAAAGCTTCCTGATGTCCGGCGAATGGCTGCGGATGTACATCTCGACGCCGACCGTCAAGGGCTCGTCGAAGATCGAAAGCTACTTCGAGGGCGGCGACCAGCGTTACTGGAAGATGCCGTGTCCGGGTTGCGGCGAGCCGTTCAAGTTCGTCTTCGACCGGAAGTATTTCAAGTTTGCCGACGAGTTCCCGCACGATCCGTACTATGCGACACCGTGCTGCGGAACGGTCATCCTGCCGCATGAGAAAATCGGGCTGATGAAGAAGGGCCAATGGGTGCCCGAGGCCTCGCGGCCGGGCGCCTATCCGTCCTACCATTTCGACGCCCTGACCTCTCCCTTCGTGCCGTGGGAGAAGATTGCATCGCGGTTTGCCGAGTGCAACGGCGATCCGCTCAAGCTGAAGGTGTTCTACAACCTGACGCTCGGTATGGCGTTCGACATGAAGGGTGACGCGCCCGATCACGTCCGGCTGATGGAGCGCCGCGAGCCTGACCTGAAGCGCGGGCATATTCCGGCCCATGGTCTCGTCTTCGTCGGCACGGCGGACGTCCAGATGAACGGCATCTGGTATCTGTTCAAGGCGTTCAGCCCGGATCGGCAGAGTTGGCGGGTGGACGCCGGCTATATCGAGGGGGCGACGGACGATCCCCACGCGGGCGCCTTCCTGAAGCTCGAGGAGCTGCGGACGAAGCAATGGCCGGATGCGTTCGGTCAGCGCCGCACGGTGGACGCCTTCGGGATCGACTCCGGATACCGGAGCCATGTCGTCTACACCTGGTGTCGCGGCAAGGCCGGCGTTTTCGCACTCGATGGTCTGGACGGCTGGTCCAGGCCGCCAATCGGCCAGCCGAAGCCGGTCGATATCAACTACAACGGCCAGCGCATCCGAAACGGCGTCATGCTCTGGGGTGTCGGCACCTGGTCGCTGAAGGGGGCCTTCTACTCGAACCTTCGCAAGGAGGGTAGGGCCGCGGGACAGGATACCGATCCGCCGGGGTATTGCCACTTCGGCGGATGGATGGACGAGGTCTATTTTCGGCAGATTACCTCCGAGTATCTGGGAACGGAAAAGTTCAAGGGGCGCAGCCGCCAGAAGTGGATACCGCGGGTCGGCTACGAGAATCACCTGCTTGACTGCGAGGTCTATGGCGACGCGCTCGGCGAATACCTCGGGATCTCGCGAATGACGCCGCAGGAGTGGTCGCAGCTGGCATCGATCCGGGGTGTTCCCGCAGACGCGATCGATGCCGACTTGTTCGCGCCGGCCCCGATCATCGCAACTCATCAGGTCCGGGCGGCCGCGCCGAGCACCGAGGCTGCCGAGGTGCCTGCCACCGCCGAGCCGCAGGACGCGGGCCGTGATGAAGGCTGGTACTCGACTGACAATTCATTCTGGGATCGTTGAACATGGCTTGGACGCAGGCAGACCTCGACGCGATCAACACCGCGATCGCGACCGGAGCGAAGCGCGTCCGGTTCCAGACGCATGAGGTCGAATATCAGAGCGTGACCGATCTCTTGCGGGCCCGCGACATCATCAAGGGCGAACTCGAGGGCGGCGCCAATGGTGGCGGTGCGATCTTCTCCGAATACCACGGCGGTTACTGATGAACGTCCTCGACCGGTTCGTTTCCTTCTTCAACCCGCAGGCCGGCGTTCAGCGCGCCGCTGCACGCCAGGTGCTGAGCGCCTGGCATCGCGACTATGCGGCCGCCCAGCATGGTCGCCGCAACCGAAGCTGGCGGGCGCGCGGGACGTCGGCCAATGCGGAAGTGGCAACCGGGTTCGTCACGCTGCGCGACCGCGCCCGGGATTTCGTCCGCAACAGCTGGGCGGGGCAGCGTATCCTCGATGTCATGACCTCGCATGTGATCGGAACCGGCATCATGACGGTCCCGAACACCGGCTCGGATCGTGACGACAACCGCTACAAGCTGCTTCGCGAAGAGTGGGAAGCACAATCGGACGTCGAGGGCGTTCTCGATTACGGCGGGCAGCAAGCCTTGCTGCTGCGCTCGATGATCGAAGGCGGCGACAGCGTCCAGCGGATGATCCCCATCAGTCTTGCCGATGCCGGCAGGGGAGTGGCACTGCGGCTGCAATCACTCGAGGGCGATTCGATCGATACCAGTCGAGATGCCGTCCCGGATGGAACGGTGCGCCTTGGCGTCAAGCTGGGCGACTGGGGTGCGCGGCAGGGGCTTTACCTGCACCGCTCGCACCCGGGTGAGACCGGGCTGGCCAGCATCGAGCCGTCGCAGTTCGTCGAGTGGGAGGACCTTTGTCACCTTTATCGACCGCTTCGCATCGGCCAGGTCCGTGGTGTCACCTGGTTCGCGCCGATCCTTCTCCCGGCCAAGGAGATACAGGATCTCATGGAAGCGGCGATCGTCCAGCAGCGAACCCAGGCGAGCTTCGCCGGGTTCATCAAGCGGCAGCCGGGCGGGGTGAGCCCGTTCGCGGCAAAAGCCGATAGCAGCGAGCCCGGCAGCAAGGTGACGCGCATCGAGCCCGGCCAGATTCAGGACATCGGGGACGCCGAAATCGTCTTCGCCAATCCGTCCTCACAGTCGGTATTCGGTGATGCCTACAAGGCGGGCCTGATGGCGATCGCCGCCGGCGCCGGGTTGACCTATGACCAGCTCACCGGCGACCTGAGCCAGGCGAATTACTCGTCGTTGCGGGCCGGCAAGATCGAATTTCGACGCATCGTCGAGCAACTCCAGTGGGGCGTGTTCGTGCCGATGGTCTGCCGGAAGGTGGACCGCAGGTTCGAGGAGCTGGCCGTCATGGCCGGTAAACTCCGGCCGCGCAAGGATGGCTACAGGGTCGACCATGTCATGCCGGCAGTCGAGCCGATCGATCCGAAGAAGGATCTCGAAGCGGACATTCTCGCCGTCCGCTCCGGCCGCATGTCCCCTCAGGAGTTTATCTCCGCCTGGGGTCGGGACTGGCGCAAGGTCGTCACCGACTTCGACTCTTTCTTCAGTTTCGTCGACCAGAACAGCGTTCCGCTCGACATCGATCCGCGGCGCCCATGGAAGGGCGGCGGAAGTGCAACGCCGGCAGTTCCGGCTGGGGGTAATCAGGATGAGTGAGATCATCAGGCTTCCGCAGATGACGCGTGACGCCGAGGTCCGTGCGGCCTCTTTCAATGAGGCGGACAATACCGTCGAGGTCGTCTGGACCGCCGGTGCCACCGTTCGCCGCGTCACGTGGATGGACGGCGAGTTCGACGAGGAGCTGATCGTCGATGCAAACAGCGTTCGGCTCGATCGCCTCAACGCCGGCGCGCCGCTGCTCGACACCCATGGCCGCTGGAGCCTGTCCGATGTGATCGGGTCCGTCGTCAAGGGGAGCGCGCGCCTCGAGGGGGGGAAGGGGTATGCCAGGGTTCTACTGTCGTCGGCCCCCGATACCGTTGATCGCGTCGCGAAGATCAAGGAAGGAACGGTCAGCAACATTTCGGTCGGCTACCGGATCTATGCGGTCGAGAAGATGGAGCGCGAGGGCAAGATCCCGCTGCACCGGGTGATCGACTGGGAGCCCTTTGAGATTTCCGCCGTTCCGGTTCCTGCCGATCCGGGGGCACAGGTCCGATCGGGTGCGGGCGATGCCCTGTACAGCTGCCGCGTCATCCATCCCGCTTCGGAAGGCAATTCCATCTGCCGCATGCGCATGAACCTCATGCAGCGGCAAGCCGAATTGGCACGATAGCGTCCGAGCTATCACCATATCCGCCATGCAGGCGGCGCCCGTTCCTGCCTGTGGGCTAGGCTCTTTCCTTAGGAAAACACGATGAAAAAGATGAACGTACTGGCGATCGCCTGCACGCTGGCTGTCGCTGCCCTCGCATTCGTCGCCATGGCTCCCGCCGTTTATGCGGCGGTGCCTGCTTCGCACGCTCCCGGTTTCTCGCTGGGCGACCTCCTGAGCAACAATGCCAACTACTTCGCCAGTGCGCTCGTCGCGATGCGCGTTGATCTCGAAGGGCTCATCAAGCGGGCATCCGACAAGATTGCCGAACTGAAGGACGACACGCCAGCGGAAGCGGCACGTGCCATCGAGGAAGACCACAAGAAGATCCTCGCCGACATCGAGAAGCTCCGCGCCGACATCGCCGCGAAGGAAGCCGAGGAGGCTGCGGCCAACAATTCGCCAGCGCAGCGGTCTGCAGAAGCAGCGCGTGCGGCCGATATTCTCGACGTCGGCACCCGTGCCGGCATGGACACCGACGCCATCCAGACCGCCATTCGCAACGGTGACAGCCTCGACGCCTTCCGGGCCCGCGCCTTCGACTTCATGGCCGAACGCGCCAGCGGAACCCAGACGAGCCCCGGCCGCGTGATCCGCGACGAAGTCGAGACCCGTCGCTCGGGTATGCTGACGGCGATGACCTTCCGCATGGGCGGCGCCGAGCAGCCGACCGGCGACGCGCTCTCCATGGCACGCGGCTTCATGGACAATCAGGACCTGGTCGACTTTGCCGCGGCATCGATCGGCCATCGCGGTTCCGTCCGGTCCGTGCGCGAGCGTGAAGAAGTCCTCACCCGTGCCTTCCACAGCGGGAGCGATTTCCCGGCCATCTTCTCCAGCGCCATCAACACGGTGCTGGAGCGCCGCTACGCGCTGGCCGAGCCGACCTATCGCCGCATTGCCCGGCGTCGGGATTTCGTCGACTTCCGTCCCCACTATGCGGTCTCCGTCGGTGAATTCCCGATGCTGGAGAAGCTGACGGAATCCGGCGAGATCAAGTTCGGCACGTTCGGCGAAAGCAAGGAGCAGATTGCCGTCCTGCCGTATGCCAAGGGTATCCGGGTTAGCCGTCAGATGATGGTCAACGACCGCCTCGGTGCGATCGGCGAAGTGCTGGGCGGCTATGGCCGTACCGTCGCCCGCTTCGAGGAGATCACCTTCTACGCGATGAAGCTCTCCGCCAACACGAAGCTCTCCGACGGCAAGGTGGTGTTCCACGCCGACCATGGCAACCTGGCCGGAGCTGGTGCGGCGATCACCGTCGCCAGCATCGGCGCGGGCAAGGCTGCGATGCGCAAGCAGAAGGGCCTCGACGACGCGACGCTGAACATCCAGCCGTCGATCCTCCTCGTCTCGCCGGACAAGGAAACCGAGGCGCTGCAGTACCTGGCGCCGATCCTGGCCAACGACTCGGTCAAGGTCAATCCGCACGTCGGCACGCTTGAGCCCGTCGTCGCGGCCGAACTGACCGGCAATGCCTGGTATCTCTTTGCCAGCCCGGATGAGGCGCCGGTCTACCAGTGGGGCCTACTCGACGGCTACACCGCGCCGCGTATCCGCATCGAAGAGCCGTTCGGAACGCAGGGCGTTGGGATGACCGTCGAGCACGACATCGGTTTCGGCGCCGTAGACTTCCGCGGCGGCTACAAGAACCCCGGCGCATAAGCCGGGGCGACCCCTTTCCATCGCTGTCCGATGCGACGGCAATTCAGACATCAAGAGGATACGGACATGAAAAACTTCATTCAGCCCGGAAAGTCGATCGACATTTCGGCGCCCGCCGGTGGCGTGACTTCCGGTCTCATCGTCGTGATAGGCTCTCTCGTCGGCGTGACGGCTGCCGCGGCGCTCGAAGGCGAGGCGGTTTCCATATCGACTGAAGGCGTATTCGAGCTTCCGAAAGTTTCGGCGCTGGCAATCGCGGTCGGCGACAAGGTTTACTGGGACGCCGCAGCCAAGGTCGTCACCAAGACCACCACCGGCAACACGCTGGTCGGCATCGCCGTCGAGGCGGCAGCCAATCCGTCACCGACCGTCAAACTCAAACTCGGTGCGACGACGGTCTAACATGGACGGTGTGTTTCAGAGGCTGGCGCGGGCAAGCCGCGCCGTTGTTGAGAGCGTTCATGGCGATGCCGTGAAGGTGGTTCCGCTCGTACGTTTGGGCGGCGTCAACGCCAAGGCGGAGCCAGATCTCGCGTCAGCCTTTGAAACTGTCGCCTGCTTCTTCGAAAATACCCTTTCCGAAACGGACGCGACACTGCGGCCGCTGACAGGGCAGGGCAGGATGCTGCATGCATCACCTGCCATCACTGCGTCGATCCGCGAAGTGGAAGGGCGGGAGTTATCATCCGAGACCGTTCTCGTCCGTCTTCGTGACGGGCAAGCGTTTCAGATTTCCAGTTCCAGGCCCGATGGCGTCGGAACGATCCTTGCCACGCTCAATCGCGTGCAGCCTATTGCGGAATCAACCTGATGCTCGCAGCTGAAGCCGTTCGGCTCGCCGCTATTGAGGTGCTCTGCCCCACTGCTGCAATCAAAGGCGGCGCCGGCTACCCTACTTTGGCAGGTGGACGGGTTTACGACAGTCGTGCTGTCCCGCTGCAGGATCTCTTGCCGCGCGCGCCTTTCACGCCGGTGCTCGCACTCTACTCGGTCGAAAGCGGGTCGCGCTTGCGAAGCGCATTGTCGGACGCTGCTGATCGAGAAGTCGACGCGGTTATCGATATCGTCGCGGAGCTATCGGTCGGTATGAACGATGGCGGCGAGCAGTTCACAGATGCACTTGCTGAAGATGATCCCGATGCGCGCCTGGTGCTGGCCGCGCTGACGTCGCAGGTGCGTTACCTGCTCGAACATGCGCCGTCTGGATCGCTGTTTCGCCGGATCGTGAGGGCCGTGACCAATGTCGAGGTCAAGACCTTCGCCGCGCCAGAGCTTGGGCTGCGCTGGCAGCGGCAGACGATCCGGCTGCACTGCGACATCCGTGACGACGATTTCGACGTTCCGGACGGCGAGCTGCCGGAGCCGTGCCGGACGCTGCTCAAGCACCTGCCGGCGCAATCCTATGCGCGGGCCAAGCTGACGGCGCTGGCGGCGCATTTCGCGCAGCAGTCCGTCCCGTGGCTCGAAAATGCCGTGATCCAGACGTCGCCTGACGTGACGGGCGAAGCCTTTCCGCAACCCTGATCCATCCGGAGGTCCGCGATGTCCACTCTCTATCGCCCGGCGCCCGGCCGGCGCGTCGCCGTGCCTTTCAGTAACTCCGACTGGCCGGCCGACGGCCTGCCGGTCGATTTCTCCAACCCCTACCAGGCGCGGCTCGTCAAGGACGGCGACCTCGAGCTGGTGCCCGATGATACGGTCACCCCGGCGGACCCACCGGCCGGAAAGCCGAAGAAGTAAACCCGTCACCCTCAGGAGCTTACAGCCATGAATATTCCGGCCAACCTGACCGCGCCGATCCTCGCCTTCGACGTGACGAGCGGCGGGCAATTCGAGAATGAGAGCCGCGTCATCCTGCTCGGCCATGCCAATACCGCCGGTGCTGCGCTCGCAGCCGGGTCGATCGCGCCCTGCAACAGTGAACTTGATGCACGCCTTCTTTGCGGCGCAGGCTCAATGCTGGAGTCGATGTATCTTGCCGCGCGGCGCAATGCGCCGGCACAGGAGATCTGGATCGGTAACGTCGCGGCGTCGGGCACGCCGGAGGTCCGCACGATCACCATCGCCACCGTGCCGGCTTCCGGCGGCCAGGGTACGATCCTCATCGCCGGCCGGCCGATCACGGTCACCATCGCCGCGGGTGCCACAACGACGGTAGTCGCCGCGGCGCTCGCGGCGGCGATCAACGTTTATTACGACCGGCTGTCGAAGCGCTCGCTGCCGTTCACGGCGACCGCGGCTGCCGCTGTCGTTACACTGACGGCGCGCCATCCCGGTGCGTTTGCATCGGGGATCGATATCTTCGTGCCGGTGACCGACGGGGTGAACGCGTTCGCCGGTGCCAATGTCACGTTGGCGACGACGACGCCAGGGGCCGGGGTGCCCTCGATCGCCAACGTGCTGGCGTCGATGAGCGACAATCCGTTCGAGACAATCATTTCTGCCTTCGGCGACACGGCGAACCTGACGCTCGCCTCAAGCTTCCTCAACAACATCGCCGGCCGCTGGTCCTATGCCCAGCAGCTCTACGGGCACTTCTTCTATCCGAAGACGGGCACCAGCTCCGATATCACGACCGCCGGTCTCGCCAGGGACGACTGGCACCTGACGATGGTGCCGCGGTTTACAGCGGGCGGCCATGCCGAGCCGGATTATGAGTTCATCGCCGCCGTCGTCGGCCGCGTCGCTCCCTGGTTTGGCGGCGGCGCCAATGGCGACGTGTCGCGCAACCAGACCGGCCTTGTCGTCGACGGTGTCACAGCGCCGCGCGACCGGGCCTACTGGCCGGACTACGCCACCCGGGACGCCTTCCTCAAGAACGGCGTTTCCACCTGGAAGGTCGACCGCACCGGCAGTGTGATGATCGACAAGCTGATCACGCAGCAGCAGACGACCAACGGCGCGCCCGATACGACGTTTCGTGACATCCAACGGCCGTATCAGCTGATGTACGCGCTGAAGAAGTTCCGCGCGGACCTGGCGGCGGAGCACTCCAACAAGGGGCTGGCCGACGACAACCCGGATAATCTCGAAGCGATCACGACGCCAAAGGATATCAAGGCGACACTGATCCACTCCTACATCGAGATGAGCGGGGTGCTGGAGAATGTCGACGCTGCGACGCAGGCGCTGGTTGTCACGCGTGACAAAGACAATCCGAACCGCGTCAACATCCACCTTGAACTCGACTTCGTCAACGCGATGGACATCTTCGCGGGGCTCGCGGTCGCCAACAGCCAGCTTAGCGCCGTCTCTGCGGCCTGACGCCGAACCGAACGAAAGGACAGGCACACATGGGCAAGAAAGATTTCGGCGGGCTGATCCGCATGAAGCTCTCCAGCGGCGAGGTGATCTCGCTTCGCGGCACACTGAACATGAACACCTCCGGCGTCTCCAGTGAAGCCATCGCGAACCAGGACGGTTCGGTTGACCGGACGATGACGCCGCAGCCCCGCCGGGCCGAATTCACCTTCGCCGACCGCGGACTCAACCACGACAAGCTGATGAAGTCGGATCGCTTCAACGTGACCTTCATCGAGGACACGACCGGGGTGACGCACTTCTTCACCAAGGCATTTCTGGTCGGAGATCCGCAGAAGAACCGCATCAACGGCGAGGTCACCGGCCTGTCGATCGCGGCCGAAGGTTATCGAAAGACCGAGGAGTAGACCGTGGCGAACGTCACCGTGAAACTGTCGCGCAGCTATCAGGCGCACGAAGGCGCCTTCGACAGCGTCACGCTGCGCGAGCCGACCTACAAGGACATCTTCATGGATGGCCTCGGCGAGCCGCAGCAGTGGCAGCCAGGACCGCACGGATCGGCGGTGCTGATCACACTGCCGGATGTCGTCGACGGTTACGTGCAGAAGCTCGCCGTCAAGCCGACGGCGGAGGAGTTGACGGGGCTAGGCGCGCGCGATGCGGTGGCCCTGCAAAAGGCGGTGCTCGATTTTTTTCGGGAGCCGCCGGAGCCCGCGAAAACGCCGACTGGCTCGTCTTCCGATTCGGCTGGGACGCAAGCCGGGTCGAGCAGATGACCGTGCGGCAGATCCTCTACTGGTCGAGCCGATTTCTTGAGTTTCGCGAAAGGGTGAGCTGATGCGCGAAGTCGAAGCCAGGCTGAAAATTTCGGCGGTCGACAGGACCGGCAAGGTGTTCCAGTCGCTGGCAGGGCGTCTGCAGCAGGTCAATCGCCAAGCGGCGTCTCTCAACCGCCAGCAGTCGATGGTCGGGCGCGGCGCGGCCTCGATGGCGGCAGCAATCGGGCGCTACGCCGCGCCGGCTGTGCTCGCCTACGGCGCCAAGCAGGCAATCACCGACTTTGCCTCGGTCGAGCGGCAGATGACGCGCATCGGGATTACGGCGGACGCGAGTGCGGATGAGACCGAAGCGGCCTTCACCCGGATGCAGGACGTCTCCAAGGACCTGGCGTTGCCCGTCCAAAGTGCGATCGACGCTGTTGACACTCTGGTTTCGTCCGGGCTGTCTTTGCGCGAGGCGATGGATTTTCTGCCGTCCGTTCTGGCGACTGCCCAGGCGTCTGGATCGGCAACGCAGGATATTGCCAACACCGCGATCAAGGCCGCGTCTGCGCTGAAGATCGAGACTTCGCAAATGCAGCAGGCCTTCGACGTCATGGTGACCGGCGGCAAGGCCGGCCAGTTCGAGCTGAAGGACATGGCGACCTATATCCCTGAGCTTGCGAACTCGTTCGCATCACTCGGCTATGAGGGCGAGGACGGCCTCAAGAAGCTGATTGCAATCCTGCAGACCTTGCGTGAAGACACCGGCAGTGCAAGTGGCGCGGCGACGCAGGCTCAGAACGTCTTCGACAAAATGTTCACCGCCGACACATCCAAGAAGTTCGCGGAATTCGGGATCAATCTCCGCAGGGAGATGGAGGCGGCGCGGAAGAATGGCGAGGACGCCGTTGCGGCATTTGTCCGGCTGTCGAAAGAGGCGATCAAGGGTGATCTGTCCAAGCTGCCGCTGCTGTTCACCGACCAGGAGTTCCGTCTCGGCATGCAGTCCCTGATGACGAGCGCCGACAGCTACAAGCGGTTCATCGATGCCGTCAACTCGTCTGAAGTCGAAGGAACTGTGCTGCGCGATCTCCAGAGGGTGACCGGCGACACGCAGGCCAGCATCGATCGCCTCGGCAACAGCTGGGACAAGCTGAAAAACAGCATCGGCCGTGGCGTCGCTGGCATGGGCGGCGTTACGGCCATGGATGCGGTCTCGAACACCGTCGACTATCATACCGCCGTAAACGTTGGGCTGGAAAAGCGCGGCCTGAAAGGTTGGTGGGAACGGACTGCGTGGGGCGTGACGAGTTCGCAGGCCGACAAGGACCAGGCCGCGATCGAGGGCGGATATAGCGACCCTGAATTCGTCCGGCGCCATCGCGCGCAACAGTATATCGATGGCAAGAACAAGACTTCCACCGGGCGGCAAGGGAGCCGGGTTGTCATTCCGGAGTTCCCGGGCAGCAGCGGGATGGGAACACCGGTTCCATTCTCGCGCCCGAACGACGACTTCCCGTCGATGCCGCAGCGCCTGGACGGCTTGCCTGTTGGCTTAAGGCCAGCACCGGCCGTCGCTTCCATGGGGCAGGTGACCGGGGATCTTTTCCGCACGCCGTCGAAAGCGGAATGGCAGGAGGCCCTCAAGATCGACGCCACCGGCCTGAAACAGTCTGGCGCCGAGGCAGCGCAGAAGGTCGCCGAGAGCGGTCGGGAGGCAGGACAGGCGATCGAGGACAGCGCCGCCTTCTTCAAGGTTGCTGGGGTCGACGTCGGCGCTGCGATCATGGCGGCTGCCGAGAAGCTGCACCAGGCGGCCAATAGGTTCAACAACGCGCAGATCACGGTTGCGAACGCGGCGGTGACTGGCAAGCCCAAGGTCAACGCGGATACCGGTCGCAGCATGCCTGAGGTCTCGGGTGCGACCGGCGGTGGTGGAGGCTACTGATGCGCGACTGGACGAAAACGCTCCTGCCGGCGTCGTTTCGCGGCATCAGATTTTTTGTCGAGCGCGAGGATCTCGCCGGCGGTCGGCGGGCGGCGGTGCACGAGTTTGCCGGCGGCGAGACCTCGGTGATCGAAGACCAGGGCCGGCGTACGCGGATCTTCGACGTCACCGCCTATGTGACGAGCGATCTCGTCGACGTGCGGGCGCATGCCCTGGCGAATGCGCTCGACGCGCCGGGGCCCGGAATGCTCGTGCTGCCGATCGATGGCGGCCAGATGGTACACGTGCTCGAATGGCGACGCATGCGCGAGCGCGATCGCAACGGCTTCATCGCCATCGACTTTCGTGCGGTCGTGCCCCGCCCGGGAACAGCGGCAGGGCTGACGATCGGCGACGTGGGGGCTGCGTTTTCGAACGGGCTTTCGCTTGTCAAATCCGTCTTCGGGGGACTGTTCTGATGGCCGCCGACCGGACTGCAATCCTGGCCTGGATTTCGGCGGCGGCCGCCGAGATCGTCACCGACGCGGATGATGCCGCCGATATTGCCGTTCGCATCGACGCCGCCGACACGCTGGGCGTCGCCGCTTTCGCGGCGGAAACCATCGACCTCGTCAGGATCATCGGAGAAAGCGTGCGCGACGGGCGCGGCTTCGCCGCCCTTGCCCTGCCGGAGACCGCCGGCGAGACGCGCGACGCGCTGGCCCTGCTTTCGGCCATCGGGCAGGCTCTGGCGATCGGTCGGGTCGCCTGGCCGTCGCGTCCGGCGGCGCGCGCGGCGCGAACACGGCTCGGCAACGCCGCCGAGCTAGCCTATGCGATTGCGGCGCGACTGGATGCCGGCCTTTACGCCTGGCTGCGGGCCCTGATGCAGGTCGCCATCCGGCTTGTGTCCGAAATCGCCGCCAACTCGACGCCGATGGCGCGGGTGACGACCAACACGTCATTGCCGTCGACGGCGTTGGCCTACCAGCTCTATGGCGACGCGACGCGGGCGGGGCAGCTCATCGACACGGCGGGATCGGCAACGCCGATGCTGATGCCGGGCAGCTTCGACGCGCTCGCCGGCTGACGAGTTTTAGGGAAAGGCAAGATGCTTGAAACTGTGACAGTCGCCGGACTGCCGCCGATCCTGACGGTGTCCGTTTCGATGTCGGTCGAAGAGGCGGTGCGGACGGCAACACTCAATGTCGTGCCGGCCGGTCTCGGCGTGCCGGTCTCGGTCGGCCAGCCTGTGGTCTTGCTGGCAGGCAGCACGACGGTTTTGACCGGCTATGTGCGGGATGTGAACCCGTCGCACGATGCGGAGACACGCGCATTGTCGGTGGCGCTCGTTTCGCGCACGGTGGACGCGACCGAATGCTCCGTGCTCCATCCGACCGGCGAAGTGCGCGACAAGTCGATCGCCGATATCGCCCGCGAATTCGATGGGCTTGGCATCGGTGTCGAGGATGACGGCGGGTTGCCAACCGAACCGGTGCACCGACTGCGCGTCGGCGAAAGCCAGTTTCATACGATCGAGCGGCGGGCGCGGGGGCGAGGCATCCTGATCCACGACACGGCCGAGGGCAAGCTGAAGCTGGCGACGCGGCCGGCGGGCACGCATGCCGGGGGGCTGGTGCGCGGCAGGAACATCAAGCGGGCGGCGGCAACCTTCAGCGAGCGCGGTCGCCACTCCAAGGTGCATGTGCGCGGGCAGGCGTCCGAGGGTGTCGACGCGCAGCAGATGCGCGGCCAGGCGGTGGCCACCGATCGTGGCGTATCGCGCGAGCGGCCCTTGGTGCTGCAGCACGAGGGGGAAGCCACGACCGAGCGAATGAAGGGGCGGGCGGAGTGGCGAGCGAAACGCGCCGCTGGCAATGCGGCCACGGCGGAAGTCACCGTCATGGGATGGCGGGATGATGGCGGCATCATCTGGACGCCGAACTATCTCGTCCATGTCCAGGACGACTGGGTCGGCATCAACGGCATGATGCTGATCAAGTCCGTGACCCTCGAGCAGGAAGGCAATGACGGAGACGGCACGACGGCGACACTGTCACTGGCCGATCCGCGCGGCTATGGCGGCGAGAACCCGCGCGGCCATTCCGCCGACGCCTACACGGCGCCGGGCAACATCAAGGCGACATGGGAACAGGAATAGACGCGGATATGAACGGTGCGCGCTTTGAGTTCGACGGCAAGATCGAGGAGAAGAACGGTCAGCAGTTCGTCGACGGTCGCGGCCGCTACGGCCAGGGCTTTACGCGGCTGCACCGTCCGGAGCCGCACGGCTTTGCCTCGCAGCCGATCAAGGGCGCCAAAGGATTGCTGGTTTTCCCGAATGCGGAGAGCGACGAGGGTTATGTTCTCGGCGGCGAGCATCCGGAAAAGCGGCCGGCCGGCCTGCCGGATGGTGCGACGGCGATCTACGACGCGAACGGAAACATCATCAAGCTGCTGATGTCGGAGGTGATCATGGACTTCGCGAGCCGGACCATCACCATGATCGGCGGCGAGTGGAAGATCTCCGGCAACGTGACGATTTCCGGCAATCTCGAAGTCGACGGCAATATCCACGCCACCGGGTCGATCATCGACGACGGCGGCAACACCAACCATCACAGCCATTGAGGCGCCTTCGGCGCTCAATCATGCCGGAGTACCGGCTCACCTCCAGCATGGTCCTTCGCAGCCGCTCAACAAGGAGAAGACACATGAGTGCACCCGTCGTAAGAGCAAAGTTCCAGTGCCTGTCGATCACCAATCACCATCAGCATGATCCGTCCGCAGTCCAGGCTGAGGTCCGGCTCATTCCGGTTTATGGCAACGGAGAGGCCAATAAACAGTGGTCGAAGTGGACACCCTCCGGTGAGCTGAAAATGCTCATCACCAACCCGTCGGCCGTCGACCAGTTCGAACTCGGCAAGGAATACTTTGTCGACTTCACGCCAGCTTTCTGAGCGTCATGCTGAGAATCGTACCGCTCGACGACGGCGAGGAGCCTTATCGCTCGCCCGATCTCGGCTGGGATGGGGTCGCCGGTGACCTCATCCTCAACAGCCTGTTGCATCCGACCGCGCCCGGTGACTTTCGCGCTGAACAGGGGCTGGCGACGCAGGTGCTGATCTGCCTGATGACCGATCGCCGAGTCGAGCCATACGAGCTGCGTGACGGCGACGTCAATCGCGGCTGGATCGGCGACAGCTTCGACCTCGGTCCCGGCGAAACACCGATCGGCTCGCGCCTCTGGCTGCTGCGTCGCTCGGCGCTCCATGAAGGAATCGAGACGCTGGTCGAGGCCTATGCGGCCGAGGCGCTGCAGCCGCTGATCGACCAGGGTGCGGCGGTTCGGGTGACGGCGACGGCCACGGCCGATCGTCCCGCGAGCCGGCTGACCCTCGACATTTCGCTCTACGGGCATGACGGCGCGCAGAGCTTCAACCGCAAATTTGAAATCCTCTGGAGGCAGATCGATGGCGTGGACCGTCCGCTCGCTCGCTGACATTTCCAGGCGCGTGCGCGGAGCCTTCCGCGAATACTTGCCGGGGACCGATTCAGCGCTCGCGACCAACTTCGTCACCGTCACCGCGAAGGTGCTTGCCGCGCTCGGGCACGAGTTCGAGCTGCGGATGGCCTACCTGACGCGGCAGCTGTTTCTTTCGACGGCGGACGCACAATTTCTCGTGCGCCATGCCGCCGATGTCGGAATTTACCGAAAGCCCGCGGCCTCGGCCGCGGGGCAGATTTTCGGTCAGGGTGAGCCGGATGCCATCTATCCCGCGGGAGTCCGGTTCGTCTCCGGGAGCATGACCTACACATCGACCGCGCCCGCCTCTGCCAGCCCGACCGGGGTGATTTCGCTCCAGGTGAGGGCCGAGGCCAAGGGGGCGGCGACGAACCGTGACGCCGAAGGCGTGCTGGCGCTGGCCGACCCGGTGCTCTGGCCTGAGCTTTCGACCGAATGGACTATCGGCGGCGATGGCCTTGGCGGCGGCGCGGATGCTGAGACTGACGAGGCTCTTCGCGCCCGGGCGCTGGTCCGCAAGCGAAATCCGCCGAGCGGCGGTTCGCTGACGGACTACGAGCAGATCGCGCTTTCGGTTCCGGGCGTGGCCAAGGCATGGGCGTTTCGCGACCCTGCCGCGCCCGGGTTCGTTGCGGTGCTGTTCCTTTTTGCCGAACGGCCGAACCTGATGCCGACCAGCGGCGACGTCGCGGTAGTGCAGGCGGCAATCGACGCCCGGCGGCTGATCCGCGTCGATGACAGTGTGGCAGCCGCCCCGATCGCGCGGCCGGTCAATCTCGTTATCGCCGGCCTGTCTTCCGACACGACGGCGGTGCGCAGCGCGATCTCCGAAGCCGTTGCGGCCATCCTGTTTGAACGCGGCAGGCCGGGCGTGCGCGGCGATGTGTTCATGCTGTCGCGGTCGTGGATCGAGGAGGCAATTTCCGGCGCGGTCGGAGAGGACCGTCACGTGCTCATGGAGCCGGCCGGCGACCTGATGCTGACGGAGGGCGAATATGCCGTCCTCGGGGATGTCGCTTATGTCGCGTAACCCGGTGTTTCACACCACCTCGCGCGGTTTTCCCGCGAACAGCGGCGTTGCGGTCGACGAGCCGTTTGACGCGCTGGCGCGGCCATCGAATGACGACCTGATCACCGCGGCGCTGTCATTGTGGCCGCAAGGGGCTGCCTGGGGCTCGCCCGATGGCGAAGCCGTGCCGCTCTCTTCGGTGCTGGCACGCTTCACCCGCGTGCTGATCGACGGGTTTGCCTGGCTCTACGGTCGCGCTTTCCGTCTGGCGCTCGAGGCGAGCCCGCAAGGAGCGGCCGAGCTGCTGCCGGAATGGGAGCGGGATCATGGGCTGCCGGAACCCTGCTTCACAGGCGACCGGTCGATCGCAGAGCGGCTGTCGGCGCTGGCGGAGATGGTTCGCGGCCGGACGGCCATCCATCCGCAGGATTTCATCCGCATCGCCGCGATCTTCGGTTTCGAGATCGAGATCGAGGAGCCGGCCGTGTTCGGTTGCGGCTTTTCCGAGTGCGGCGGCTATCACGAGACGGCCTCCGGCGATCAGGAGACTTACTGGGTCGTGCGGGTGCGCGATGCGGCGCTCGGCTTTTTCGAGGCGGCGACCAGCGAGTGCGGCTATGACCCGCTGTTTTCCACCGGTGAGGCGGAGCAGATCCTGTGCCTGCTGCGCAAGCTCGCGCCCGCCTGGACGTTGCCGATTCTCATGCCGTGGCGAACGCACGGTGTCCTGACCACAGAGACCGGCCAACTCCTTACTGACGAATTCGGCAACGTGCTGATCGTCCCCCTATAGTTTCATCTGCGAAAGGCGCACCATGAAATACAACCAGCCCTATGGCAACCCGGACGCAAATGCCGGCTATGTCGATCGCAATGCCGCGGGCGCCGTTGCCGGCTCCAGGGTACCCGCCATGGCAATCGAGGCACCGCAGCGCGAAATCATGGCGGTAATCAACGCGGCCGGTATCGCTGGCTCGAATTCCGACCTGACGCAGCTCCTCCAGGCCATCCAGCAATTGATTGCCGCGGCAACGGGCGGGGCCGGCGATCCTAACTACGTGCTGATGACGCAGGCGCGAACGCGCATCCCGATCTTTCCGCAGGTGCTTACCGCAACCGGCGTCCTGCCGGTGGTCGCGCCGACGACCGGGCTGGTGCGGGTGCCGGCCGGCTACGAGTTCCTGCATCGCGGTATTTTTCTGATAACGACGGTGCAGACGGATTTCGTCACCGTCGCCAACAAGACCTATCACCTGCGCTGGTCGCCATCGGCGGGCTTTGCGCTCAAGGACCTGGCCAGCGCCGCCTACAACCCGTCGGCGTTTGGCGAGGGGAACGAGGCCTTCGATTCCAGCTATGACGACATGCTGGTCTCGCGCGTCGTGACGAGCGCCGCAAACGTGCCGACGGTCACAAACCTCGCCAACAAGGATCGGCTGTCGCAGATGATCGCGGACGCCGGGCCTATGACGACCTCGCCGGGCGCCAGCGGCGCTCTGCGGACGGCGACGCTCAGCTGGAACTGGGCACGACGCCCGCTGTTGCAGGTCACGCCGGTGTGGTTCCAGATCGGGCCCGGTGGACCTGGCTATTTCGCCGCGAGCCAGATCCATGACCATGACTTCTCGATCGCGAAAATCAGCCTGACCCGGTACGGCGCCTCGGTGAACATCTTCCGGGATTACGCCACGGAAGCCAACATCGAAGCGTTCATCACCGCCTGAGGAGACCCCCATGGGATCGATCATGATTAACGGGGTGGAGTTCCCGGCCGTGCGGATCGACGAGCTTCCGGCGATCGCCAGCCCCGCCATTGGCGGCGCCGCCGGACCGGTGATGCTGGGCGGCCAGGCCGGTCGCCTGACGCCCGACCAGATCAAAGATTACCTCAATGGCCTTGGAGGTATTGCCAGCGAGGATGACGTTGCCGCTGCCTTGCTGGCCACGTTTGGGGCCGGCATTGGCGGGATGTGGCGCAACGGCGTGATGCCGACGCTCGATCTCGACTTTACCAGTCGCAACGGTGCGCCGTTCAAGGGCAACCTTACGCGCTCTTCGGTCGGCGGCTACGTCCGCAATAGCTCGGGCGCCATGGTGCCGACCGCAAACAGCGAGCCGCTTGTCGATTTCGGCGCGGATGGGAAGCCACTCGGGACCGGTTTTTTTGGGCCATACACCCAGCTCCTGCTCAACAGCGGTGCGCTGTCGACGCAGAACGTCACCACAACCGCGCAGAGCTACACGCTGTCATTCTGGGGAACAGGTAGCGTCACGCTTTCGGGCTCAGCAACCGGCACGCTCGTCGGGACCGGCACAGATAACCGCGTCAGCCTGACGGTAACGGCGACTGCAGGGGCGCTAACCTTGACGGTCTCCGGTACGGTCACGCGGGCGATGCTGACGGCTGGAAACGTCGTGTATCCGTATGTCGAGAGTGCGGGCGCTACTGTCGCCCGAAACCTGGACAGCATGCTGATTGGCGGCGCGGATTTTGCAGACTTCTGCAATCCGAACGAGGGCACGGTATTCGCCGAGTTCATGGTGCCGAGCTCGAGCAGCGGTGGCTATATACTGAGCCTTTCCGATGGGGGCTCCATCAACTTAAGTCTGGTGCGCACATCGGCAAACCTTATCAGTGTCCAGTCTTCGAGTGGCTGGGCCGCCACCGTGATCGGCCCCGCCATCACCCCAACGGCAATGATGCGGGCGGCACTAAGCTATAAGGCTGGAGAGGTTCGGCTCGGCGTGAATGGGGTCGCCACCTATGTCGATACGTCCATTACGCTGCAAGCGATGACGACCCTCTACATCGGGAGAACGCAAGCCGGAACTCAGCACCCCAACGGATACATCCGCCGCCTGACCTACTGGCCAAAGGCGCTCACCCAGGCACAGTTGGAGGATATGACGCGATGAACACCGCCACCAAGAACCGCCAGGGCCTCATGGGGCCAGAGCACGTCAGGAGCCTAGCGGCCGTTGAGACCGCAATAGACCTGCGACTGCGGGTGGATTCTGCGCAGGGCCTTTCGGCTGTCCAGCAGGCACAGGGACGAGCGAACCTGGGAGCGGCAGGGAACCTGATCGGCTATCAAATCTTCACCGCGTCGGGCACCTACACCAAGTCCGCCAACGTGACCAAGATCCTCGTTGAACTCGTCGGCGGAGGCGGCGGCGGTCGCGGTCCCACAGGCACAAGCGGCAACGACGGCATCACCGCCGGTGGCGGCGCCGCGGGCGGCTATTCGAGAAAGCTGATCGATGCGACTGCGATCACGACTGTCGCTGTGACGATTGGTGCAGGCGGTGCTGGCGGGGCGGCCGGCGGCAACAACGGCCTCATCGGCGGCACGACCTCCTTTGGCGCGCATTGCAGCGCAACTGGTGGAACCGGAGGGATCAACGCCGGCGGCGACGGTGGCGTCGGATCGGGTGGCGATCTCAATTGCCAGGGCCAGCCCGGGGAATCCCGCAGCGCGCAGGAAGGGACACTTGTGTCTTCCGGAGCCGGAGGACCCAGCGCGTTTGCCGGCGGCGGCAGAGGTGCACGGTTCGGCGGTACGGCTGCGGGAGCGGGGGAAAAAGGTTCTGGCGGCGGTGGCGGATACAACAACACTGCAGGCGGCAATGGCGGCAACGGGCTTGTGATCGTTTGGGAGTTTGCATGATGCGCAGCGCAATCATCGAAAATGGCGTCGTCGCCAACGTCATTGTCGGATCGATCGAGGGGAGCATTCCTTGTGCCGACGCGATCTCGATTGGCTGGAGCCATGACGGGGAGGCGTTCGCGCCGCCGGAGCCTGAACCGGTGGATCTAGCCGCCTATGCCCGCGAAAAGTCCTGGCAGGTGCGAGTTGGCGGCACCACGGTTAATGGGGCGCCTATCCAGACGGATGGTGAGAGCATCGCGCTCATCACGGCGATGGAGCGGTTGGCCGAGCGAGATCCGGAGCGCGTCTTCGAGTTTGATAGCCTTTCAGGCCCGATCACTCTTACGTCGACCCAGGCGATTGCCTTCTCCGTCGCGGCCGGGGACTGGGTCCAGGCCACCTTCGACCGTCGCGCCGCTGTCCTGCGAGCGATCGAGGCGGGCCACGTGACCACGACAGCGGAGATCGATGCGGCTTTTGTGGACGTTATCATGCCTTGGCCAAGCTGAGGGACAGCCTACTCCGTCGTAAACGGCCATCGATCGTCAGGCCGTAACGGCCCGCCATAACCATCAAGGACATCATCATGAACACGACCGTGCAGGATCTGCAGCGGCGCTTGATCGCGCTTGGCTATAACCCCGGCGAGGCAGACGGCATTGCCGGGCCGAAGACGGAACGGGCGGTGCGCGTGTTCCAGATCGCGGAGGGATTGACCGTCGATGGCGTTGCCGGGCCGACGACCTTGGCCCGGCTGCGCGACAAGGAAACCAAGCCCGCTGCATCTGGTAATGCTGCCGCCGTCGTTGCCCGCCAGCCGAAGGCCTCACGCTCGATCACCGAGATCATCGTCCACTGCACCGCCACGCCGGAAGGCAGGGATGTTTCCGTCGACACGATCCGCTCGTGGCACCTCGCCAACGGCTGGAAGGACATCGGCTATCACTACGTCGTCATGCTGGACGGCGCGATCGAGGCGGGGCGCCCCGAGCCACAGGTCGGATCGCATGTCGCCGGCCATAACACCGGGACACTCGGCATCGTCTATGTCGGTGGCGTGGCGGCGGACGGCAAGACGCCGATGGACACCCGCACCCCGGCCCAGCGGGCCGCGCTGCTCGATCTCGCCCGCGCGTTGATCGCCAAGTACCCGACCGTCCGCAAGGTCACCGGCCACAACCAATATGCCGCCAAGGCCTGCCCTTCGTTCGACGTCCGCCAGGACGATCTCGGCCGGCTCGTCTGATGCTCTCTCCAAAGCAAAGAAAGGAAACACCATGCAAAAGATCTCGAAGGCCATCGGCGCGGCTGTCGGCGGCGCTGCAACAGGCACCGTCGCCATTCCGTTCATGCCGGCCGACACGCCCTGGTATGGCTATCTCGCCCTTTATGCCCTGACGATCGGGCTGCCGGCGGTGCTGGCCTATCTGGCTCCCGCAAACAAGGCCTGACCGGGTTTTTCCGGTCTTGATCTCTCGCATCGCATTGGAGCGGAAATGACGCCTGCAGAATTTTTCGACTTCCTCGGCATCAGAGCGAGCGTTGTCCTCGCCGGCTTATCCGGCGGCATCCTGCGGGCCTTGTCCCGTCGCTCCTATAAAATGCGAGAAATGATTGCGTCACCACTCTGTGGAGCTCTGGCGGCCGGCTATCTGACGACGCCGACCGTTCACTATCTCGGCGTTGTGAACTGGCCGCTGCCCCCAGACCAGATCGCCACGCAGCACGCGGCTGCGTTCTTGATCGGCGTCTCGGCCATGTGGATAGCCGATGCGGTGTTCGAACACGTCATGCGAAGGCTCAAACAGAGTGAGGGGGCCGGCTGATCACCACCACCCGACCAGTTGCCCGGTGCGAATGACCATGCCGGCAACCGCAGCGATGGCGCCGGCGACAACGAGGAAGTACAGGGCGAAGTCGCGAAACATCCCTGACACTCAACTCTGCTGCCGTTCGCCAATGATCTTCACTGTCGACAAGAGCGCATCCCCGACACTTCTAACAAGTTCGGGATCTGTGGCGGGCTGTTCTTCACTATCATCAAGAAGCATATCATCGAATCTGTAGAAGGTTTCTCCTTCGACAAGCGACCACTCATTGAGCAGCTTCTGGTGATCTTCACCGTAAGCTGAGTGAACCGCGTGACGGTCACTGATCGGCAGTTCTGGCACCTTTCCGATGAAATTTTTTTGGATGACGGCCCTCAGCAGATTGCGATTGGCCGGAAGAACCTCTTGCAGATTGATGTAACGCATTACCTCAGAGCCGAACTGATTAACTGACAGGTTTCTCTGTTCAGTTCTCAATCCGTCACGGAATGGGATCCCGGTGCGGGCGAGAAAATCATTTACGACATCACCATCCGTGAGAAGGTCCTTCTGATATGGAGCTACAATGAAGTTATCCGCTCCAAACGCGTTGATCCATGGGCGAATTTTGCTCGAATATAGTTCCGAGGAAACGCATTTATCTTTGATAAACTCTTCGCGAGTGCAGCGCTCTCCAGCCCTTACCAGTTGATAATAAATGCTATTCAGATATTGATCTGGACGTCTCAAGTAGCAAACAACAAGCGCGCTCTCGAAGTGCCTCTGCGAAAAAGCGAACGCCTCCTCCGCTAAGCCATTGCTGCCGAACCGAAACAGCGCCTCGTCACTAATAACCACGGACGCATCATCCGGTAGAGAGCTCAGTTCTTCCTTGAATTCCGCCAGAACATTCTCACGCAGTTGGCGCCTGCGATCGCTATCCTCATATTGCGTGGCTAGCGGCGGTCCGCCTAGCGGCAATCCGCCTGGCGTCATGGCGAAGCGAAATATCAGATGACGGACGTGGTCGCGTCCCGCCATGACACGCCCCGTTTGAGGATATATGATTCCACGTTGGGTACTCGAATAGGCCTTCAGCGCATGTTGGATGGAGGTAGTGCCGGTTTTTGGCGTACCGATATGAAGAATGAGGCGCACAATTCACCCTTGATGCTATTAAAAATGCGCATACCAGTTCGTAAGTTCGCGCGAAAATTGTCACGTTGATGCTCGGCGTCAAGTCGGCCTTGGCATGCCGGATAATCCCTTAGTACTAGCTAGCGTGGCTGGACGCTCGCTTTGGGATTGGGACCAAGAAAGGCCGGGCTTCCCCGACCTTCTGAGCGCCTTGCCGAATGAACCGGTTAGAGGATGAAATCACCCGCTCTCAGCGTGATTGCGTCATCGAGATGGATCGAGAAGTCTGCCTTCTTGTCTCCGTTCAAATCGGCAAAAATGTACGTGTCCGAGGACATCTTTTTATACATTAGTTGGCCAGCCTTGCCGGTGAACGCGTTCGTACCGATGAATGAAAACGCCTGATTTCCCGTCAGTTTGGTGTTGGCGTCGATTGTTGCAAGGTGGATCACGTCTTCGCTGGTGAAGTCGTAGATCGTGTCCCGGCTGGTCGGTGATGCGGTGCTGTGCTTGAAGGACGTGAAGATGAAAGTGTCGGCGCCACTCTCGCCATACAGACGGTCACGTCCAAGTCCGCCATTGATCTTGTCGTTGCCGCTACCCGCGAACAGGAAATCGTCGCCGCCGTTGCCAAGCAGTGTGTCGTTGCCTGCGTACAATTTCACGTAGTCGGTGGCGTTACCTCCCGTGAAGCTGTCACTGCCCTTCAGTCCGCTTGCGATTACTGACATGTCATCGCTCGTGGAATAGGTGTTTGCGGCCTTCACGATGCTCGTCGCGGAGATGCTAAAGCCGTCGACGATGAACGCTCTGGTGCCTCCGGCGAATGCAGCATAGCTGGTCACCGTGCCGGCTGTCGGCTCTCCGTATGAATTGTACTTGAAGCCGGAACCACGAAACTCATCGGCATAACCGCTTCCGTAGTCGGCCCGAAAGAGCGAATTGGTTCGCGTGTATGAGTAGCCGTAGTAAATGCTGCTGAAGTCCAGCTCTCTCACATCCAGCCCGTAGCTGGCGTGTACGGTAATCTTAGCCATGGAATGCTCCCCGAGTCCCCAATTGCAGAAGAAACCCTAGTGCTGGGAGCGGCTCAATTCAATGGGCGAATGGGGGAGCTGTCGATACTCGCCTTGGCATCCGTATCAAAAGGAAGCCCGGGCCACGTGGCTTCGGCCCTGCAGTCGCTCAGCGAGATTGGAGCGGCAGACGCTCGTGCTCCCGGATGCCTTCTACATCCTCCGGCGTCATCCCGAACAGCTTTCCTGCCATCGCGGCATCATAGGCGTCCTCACAGGCCTTGGCGGCAAGCCTGGCGCTGTCCTCGCTTCCATGCCAGCCGGCGAGCTTGGTGATGTCCTTCACGCCAGCAAGACACGTCAGGTTCCAGTCCCATAGGCTCGGCCGGTTCGCCGGTTGGATCAGACGGCCGAACTGCCTCTCCCCATGCCATCCCGAAAAGAGCGGGCTGATGTGCTCGTCCTTGATCCAGCGGTAGCGGGGGCGGGGGCAGTCTTCGTCGGTCATATGTCCTCGGTCATGCATGGGTGAATAGGATAGTGTGCTGGCCGGGAGTTTTACAGTACGCCCTTAACTCATTGATGTTGTTTGGGCCGGATCGGCGGTGTTTTACATTCAAGCCGTTGATGAAGAACGAAGGTCGCGAGCTTCCCAAGCTGAACGCGCGGGTTCGATTCCCGCTACCCGCTCCACGCGTGCTCCTCCCCGCCCGTTGCCGCAGACGGATCCGGCGCCCGGCCGGGCCTGGATGGGGCGCCGGTTAGGGGCGCCGTCGGTCTGTGTGCGGTCTTGTTCCAGAAGAACGGGTTGTTGCGCAACTCCGCCACCGCGCGCCAGGCGGCGAGCGAGATCAGCATCCAGTAGGGCGCGACCAGGCCCCATCGCCAGCCGACGGCGGTCCGTTCGTGTTGGCCCATCGCAGCGCGGCCGAGGGCGATGAAGACCGCGTAACTGCCGAAGATGTTTACGATGTCGATGACGAACAGCGTCAGATGGAAGGCGTCCGCCGCGTAGGGCCCGTCGCCCATCATCCGCCAGGCGACATGGCCGACATAGGCAATCAGCAAGGGGTGGGTGAGCGAAGACAGCAGCAGGCCGCCGATCAGCACCTGGAACACGGCAAACGGGACGACGCCGATTTCCCGGATGAGGCG
Organism: Mycoplana ramosa; assembly: GCF_041930185.1. NCBI lineage: Bacteria > Pseudomonadati > Pseudomonadota > Alphaproteobacteria > Hyphomicrobiales > Rhizobiaceae > Mycoplana > Mycoplana ramosa. The sequence continues at coordinate 46,197 of NZ_JBHEEW010000007.1, forward strand.
GACGGGTTGGCGCATCAACACGAGCCAGGTCTGCAGCCAGCCCTTGAACCAGCGGGTGCGTTGACCGAGCCAAGTCCGGACGTTTTCCGGGGCATCCTCCAGCGTCGGCAGGTCCAGCGTGCCGCTTGTGTAGCCCATCCGATACAGGCGCAGGCCAAGGTCGGCGTCTTCGGTGACGTTGTGCGGATCCCAACCGCCGCAACGCCTCAAGACCGCCGTGCGGAAATGGTTGGACGTGCCGCCGAGCGGCATGGGAAGCCGCTTGGCGGCCAGCAGCGGCAGCAGGCGCCGAAAGAGGGCGGCGTATTCCAGCGCGAACAGCGCACTGATCCACGATGCATGCGCGTTCGAGATCACCAGCGGGGCCTGCAGACAGGCAAGCTCGGCGGGCGCCGAGCGGAAACGCTCCCAGGCCTCCGTGAGTTGACCAGGATGCGGACGGTCCTCGGCGTCGTAGATGACGAGGAATTCGCCGCGCGCGGCTGGCAACGCATAGGACAGGGCCTTCGGCTTCGTCCGCGGCAGGCCGGGCGGCACCATGACGATCTCGAATTGCGGCGGAAGCGGTCGACGGCGCAGCGCCGCGAGCGTCGCCGCGTCGTCGGCCTCGCAGATCAGCTTGATGTCGAGGCGGGAGCGTGGCCATTCGAGGCGCTCAAGCACGCCGACCAACTGGTCGGCAACATCGGCCTCGCGGTAGAGCGCGACGAACACCGAGTAGACGGGGCGCACCTCGCAAGGGGCAGCGCCTCGCCTCGCCCTGGCTGCACGGTGCCGTCCGAAAAGGGCGGACAGGCGAATGACCAGCGTGGACAGAAAAAACAGCGACACGATCACGTGCAGCACTGCGATCGCGATCAACGGTGCCACGGCCGTGGCGAACAGCGCCGTTGAAATGCTCACCCCCGTGTAAAATCCCTGCCGTCCCCAGAAGGTCAGCCGCGCACTGTGCTCGGGAGCCGTGTCGAACAGCTGGCGGGTCGTCTCGCGCGCACGCCGCGTCGCGCCAGCACTCCAGATTGCGTCGCGGATTGCCTGCGGCGTCGTGACCGCCAGGCGAGAGCGCAGCATTGGAAAGCGCTCAAGCGTGGTCTGCAGTTGCGTGATCCTCGCGGCCGTTGGCACGATCGCGGTCAGTGGCGGCTGCGACTGGAATGTCAGGCGCACGATCCCGGGCCGCACGAGCTGGGTATCGATGCCTTCGATGTCAGCGATGCGGGCCGGATCGATGGTGCGCAGGAACGGCAGGCCGAGGATTTCGGCGAACGCCTCGTAGTGGACTTCCGCGCGCACCGATCCGCCGGACAGAAGTTCCGCCTCCAACGACGTGTGGTTGCGTGTCGCCTGCAAAAGCAGATCGGAGATCAACGGTTTGCCGAAGCCGAGCCGGCGCAGCACCCTGGCCTCGGCCAGGAGTTCCGGCGCGATCGCACCGAGCGGCGCGGACGCGTCCGTGGGCTCCACGGCAGGCGGAATTGCTGTGGAACTGGACGTCTGATCGGGATAGTCTGCCAGTCGCATGCGGCCAGCGTCGCACCCTCATGATGCGGCGTCCCCTTCTAAACCCCAAGTTGATGATAATGCGGCAAGGCGGAATTTCTTCAAGAAAAATTTGCGTACTCGTCGCGCTATGCGTGCTGATGGGCAGTGCCCTCGGCAGGGCGGCAGCCGCTGACACGGCCCGGCCGGCCGCGTTTCCGACGAGTTTCGACAGTCGGGAACGGATTCCGAAGCCAGATCTGTCCACGGTCGCACGGGTTCGGTTTCTGACGACGGTCGATTTCCCGCCGTTCAACTTCATCGACCAGACCGGCAAGCTTGCGGGGTTTCACATCGATCTCGTGCGCGAGATCTGCAAGGAACTGGATATCATCGCAAAATGCCAGATCCAGGCGTTGCCGTTTGCGGAACTGCGCGGCAGCCTGACGGAAGACGCGGGCGAGGCGGTTGTCGCGGGCATGGCGGTGACAACGGGATTGCGGCGCGATTTCGCCTTTTCCCGACCCTATCTGCGGCTGCCGGCGCGCTTTGCCGTGCGGGCCAACGCCGCTCCGGCCACCGGAACTGCGGCGGCGTTGGCGGGACGGCCGGTGGGGGTCGTGGCGGGCAGCGTGCACGAGGCGATGCTGAAGGCCTATTTTCCGACGCTGAGCCCGGTGCCGTTCGCTACCCTGGCGGACATGCAATCGGGCCTGGCGGCGGGCAAGGTGGATGCGGCGTTCGGCGACGGCCTGCAAATGGCTTTCTGGATCGGCGGTCCGGGTGCCGGCAATTGCTGCCGGTTGTTCGATGGCCCCTATTTTTCCGATGCCTTCCTCGGCGAGGGCCTGACGATCATGACGCGCAAGGACGAACCTGCGATCGGCGGCGCGATCGATCACGCGCTCTTGGCGCTGTCGCGCAGCGGTCGGCTCGCGGAAATCTACCTGCGCTACTTTCCGATCGGCATCTACTGAGGGCGCCGGTTGCAGCCGGAAGGCGGCGCGCCGTCAGTGCCGGCGCAATCGGGCGATGGCGGCGCGCTCGATGGCCGCGCAGGTGAGCTTGTCGAGACCGAGCCGGTCACGCAGCATCTGCAGCAGGCGGATTTCCTCGTTGCGGATGCGCTGGTCGGCGGCCGCGATCTCCACGGCGACGGCATAGGCCGTGTCGGCGAAGCGAGCGGGTATGCGCTCGCGAATGACCTCGAGCGTGACGTCAAGACCCTCCGGGGCCGCAAGCAGGACCGTGCATTCGCGGGCGGCGTGCAGGATTTTCGCATCGTCGTACCCGTCGAAAACGGGCAGGGAACGCGCCAGGCGGCCGATACGGGCCAGTTCGGCATCGGTCATCGCATTGTCCACAGCCGACATGATCACCATCACTTGGACGAGGGCTTCCTGCAGGTCGTTACGTTCGGTCATGAGGTTCTTTCACGGTTGCTGGCTATCGCTCATCGGGTTTTCAGGACTGGTGGTGTCTTGCGACTTGGTTTTGCGGCGGCGCGGGTCGGGACTGAACAGCCCGAGGCCTGCCCGCCGTGCGGTTTCGGCGCTAGCGGTGAGCGGCGAGCCAGGCTGGGCTTCGGCCCAGCCGTTCTCCACCAGCCACTGCGAAAGATCCTTGCCCGCGAGCGTGCAGCGGGCAATGGCCGTGCCGCTCCAGTCTGCCGCTGGCACCTCGCAGTCGATCGTTCGGCCGCGCACGAGATTGGCAAACGCCGTGCGCGCCATCCGCCCGCATGGCCATCCCTCACCGGATGTGTCGGTGCATTGGCGATTGACGGAGACCGGAACGATCCGGTCGAGTTCCAGAACCTTGCCGCCAAAGCTGAAGCGGCCGGCGGCGAGCACGATCGGACGCGCCAGCGCCACCGGTGCGGCCGCCGGTGGCGGCGAGGCGGCCGGAGACCTGTTTGCCTGATCGGGCTGCAACTCGGCTGGGCCTGCCGCCGGCGCCGCTTGCGCGGCGCTGTCGGCTCGCTCCGTCGTGCCGGCTGGTGTCGCACCTCCCGCCGGCTCGGGCATGGGAATATCGTCCTCGCCCGCCGGTCCGCCCACCGATCCGCCCACCGATCCGATGGTGCTGGCGTCCGGCACCTCCAGGGTGAACTGCGCACCGCCGGCGGCTTCGCGGTCGCGGATCTGGGCGGCGCCGAGGGCAATAATCAACGCCGCCGCGCCGATGCAGGCAAGGCCCCCGGCAAACGCCTGGCCTTGAGACTTTGCCGCAAACCACGTCACGGAAACCTCCGCATCACTGGCTGGCCCAGATGATCCGGGCGATCCACTCGATGTCCCGGATATCGAACGACCGATTGGGGTGCTCCGGATTGAGCGACAACAGTTCGATCGCGCGCGGGGTCTGCCTGTGCAGGACCTTTGCCATCACCTCGCCCTCCCGGGTCTTGACCACGACGCGATCGCCCCGGCGCACCTGCGCGCCCGGCTCGACGATCAGCACATCGCCGTCACGATAGAGCGGCATCATGCTGTCACCCTGGACTTCGAGGGCATAGACGCCTGGCTTGCGCTCCGGCGAGGCGGGAAAATCGACGACATCCCAGCCCTGACCGGCGGGAAATCCGCCATCGTCGAAGAAGCCGCCGGCGCCGGCCTGAGCGAAACCGAGCAGCGGAATAGAGCCCGACTGGGGCGGAAAGGTGCCCTGGGGCAGATTGGCGGTGCGGTTGTAGCCTACGGTTTCGAGGCCGATGAATTCATCGATCGTAGCCCCCGTCGCATCCAGAACCTTGGCGATCGATTCCGTCGAGGGCCAGCGCAGCCGCCCGTCCGTGCCCAGCCGTTTGGACTTGTTGAAAGATGTCGGATCAAGCCCGGCGCGCCGGGCAAGCCCCGACGGCGAAAGCCGGTGGCGTTCGGCCAGGGCATCGATTGCCGCCCAGATCCTTTCGTGGGAAAACATTGTTGTTCGTCCTGCTCAGCGGCGCAGGTGGACCCGCACCGGTTGAGGCCGAGCATAGCGAAATGGCCGTCTCTAGTAAAGAAAAAAAAGGAAAATAATCCTCACGGTCCGGCGACCGTCCTGCGCCGGGCCGCGACGCTCTCGCGCCAGATGGTGAAGATGCCCGCGCCGACCACCACGGCCGATCCGACGACCAGATTCGGCGTCAGCCGCTCATCGAACAGGGTCACGCCCATGAGGCCGGCAAAGACCAGCTGCAGATAGGTCAGCGGCTGGACGGCGGTCGCATCGAGCAGATCATAGGCGCGGATCAGGAAATAGTGGCTGGCCATGCCGGTGATGCACAGCAGCGCCATCCAGCCCCAGTCGACCGCAGCAAGCCCTGTCCAGTAGAACGGACCGATGAACGAGAGGGTGATGGCGCCGACGGTCCCGATATAGAAGAAGCTGGTCGTGGCCGAATCGTCGCGGCTGACGAGCCGGGTGGCGATGACATAGAGCGAGAAGACCGCGGCCGCGGCCAGCGGGACCAGCAGCATCGGGTCGATGCCATCCCGACTCGGCTCGAGAATGACGAGCACGCCGACGAGCCCGAGAAGGATGGCCGTCCAGCGGCGCCAGCCGACCTTCTCGCCCAGCAGCGGCACGGAGAGCAGGGCGACGAACAGCGGCGTTGCGGAAAAGATCGCCTGCGAATGCGCCAGTCCCACCATGGCCAACGACGTGATGACGATGACGATCTGTCCTGCCAGCATGACGCCGCGCAGGATCTGCAGGACCGGCCGCCTGGTCGCTGCCGCCGCCCGCAGCCCGCCCTTGGAGCGCGCGGCCATCAGGACGGCAAAGGCGCCGAAGGCCCAGAAGCGGATCATCGCGATGAAGGCGGGCGGGTAGAGACCGCCGAGATGCTTGGAGATGCCGTCCTGTATGGCGAAGATGACGACCGCCAGAAGGGTGAAGATGTAGCCGCTGCGTTTCATATCCATGGCCCCGCCATATACCGCGGCCGCCCGGAATGCACCTGCTATAAGCTCCTTCAGGGAAAACGGAGGCAACCGCCGGGCAACGGGACGCTTCCGGCGCAAGATGAGGAAAGCAGCCCAGGAGATCGCGATGGGCTAATTCTGGCCTCTTTCGCAGCGCCGCCGCCGGCGCTATCAGTGGAGCGGGCGCAATCGGTCTCGCGCCCGGAGTCCCACCCGTGCAAAAGCGCATCCTTTCCGGCATCCTGCTGACGAGCTTTTCCTATTTCCTGTTTTCGGTGCAGGACGCCTCGGTCAAGTGGCTCGTGGCAGCCCTTCCCGTCTGGCAAGTCCTGTTCGTGCGCAGTGTGACGATCTTTGCGATCTGCGCCGTGATCGGGCGGGGGCCGCTTCTGCGTCGCGCGTCGGTGTCGCCGATCCTGAAGCCGATGTTGGTGCGCAACCTGCTGCTGCTCGCCGCCTGGCTCTCCTACTACACGGCCGCGCGCGATCTCGGTCTGGCGGAACTGACGACGCTCTACTATGCCTCTCCGATCATCGTGACCGTGCTGGCTATACCTATCCTGGGCGAGGCTGTGCCGCTGAACCGCTGGGTGGCCGTGCTGACCGGGTTCCTCGGCGTGCTGATCGCCTGCGACGTGTTCGGCAAGGGGATGACCATCTCGCTTCCGGTTTATCTCGCTCTGCAGGCGGCGGTCTTCTGGGGGATCGGCACCATCCTGCTGCGCAAGACCGCGCTTCAGGAAACCACGCTGGTGCAGATGACGATCTCCAGCGGCTTCCTGATCCTGTTCACCGGACTGGTCGCCCCTTTCGTCTGGCTGCCGTTCAGCCTCTGGGACTTCGCATTGATGGCCGGTACCGGCATTCTCGCCGGCGTCGCCCAATATGCCTTGTTCGAGGGGATGCGGCGGGCGGAGGTGTCGCTGCTGGCGCCTTTCGAGTATTCCTCGCTGGTGTGGGGCTTCATCCTCGGCTTCCTGATCTGGAACGAGGTTCCGGCCCGCAATGTCTTCATCGGCGCGGTGCTGATCTTTTCCGCCGGCATGATCATCATCGCCGCGGAGCGCTTTTCACGCCAGCCAACCGAAACGCGGACGTAGCGTTGTCCGACGGCCCGATGCCGGCTGGCGGCCGAACGGCGTCGGCGAACCAGCCGGCGTCGGAGCCGGTCATTGCAGCTTGCCGTCGCCGCTCCTGTCTGCCGCGGCGAAGTCGGCCATCACCCGGTTCATGAACTCGGTCTGAGTGATGCCGCCATTGGAATTGGCGTCAGTGGCGGCGAACTGGTCGGCGGTCAGGACACCCGTGACCTCCGAAATCACCAGCACCCCGTCCTTGTTCTTGTCCAGGTTGGCGAAGGCCGATTTCATGAAGACCTGATATTCCGAGCGCTGCACCACTCCATCCCTGTTGGTGTCGAGCTGGTCCTTCTGACCCTGGTGGATTTGCGCCGTTTGCGCCTGGGCAACGGCGAACACACCCTGGCACGCCACGAGGGCGACTGCGAAAACCGCGAGCCTCATGCGCGCCTCACCTGTATCTGCAGGTCAGGAGATTGCCGAGCACTCCGCCAACGCCGATACCGCCACCGATGGCGGCAATCTGCCCGGTTCCGGCGCCGATGGTCGCGCCGGCAAGGCCGCCGACGATCGCTCCGCCAACGGTTCCGGCGACGCAGGCAAACTCGGTATTGCGATCGATGACGCTCTGCGAAACCGGCTGCGATTGGCAAGCCGACAGAGCGAATGCGGCAACGACGAGAATGGTAGCCGTACGTTTCTTCATCATACCCTCCAAGTCCTTCTCTTCGCTTTTCACGGAATCGCCAGTCGGGCCGAAATGGAATAACGAGATTGTCGCAGCTTGGATGACCCTTGGCGGCTGATCGTCGATTGCATGCATCCAGCCGAAGGTGGCCGTCAGCACAATGCAATTCATGAGCGCGGGCCAAGCGGCATCCGCAACTCGGGGGTTCGATCCACGCCGTCGGTGTGGACGTCAGCATCCTACAATCGACGCGAAGTGATGGCAACTCGACTGCGATCAGGATCTATTACAGGCGTTCACACCGCCGGCCTCCGTCGCCTCTTCGCGCTGCGGACCGGCCTGTCCCGAGGCAAGCCGCGCCTGCCGCGGGACACTCCCCTCGCCAGGGCCTGCCTGGAGAGGGGTGCCGATCAGAAGATGTTCGCAACCGAATGGCCAAGCGCCATGGCGCCGGCATACTGGGCCTGCGCACCCGGCTGCAGCGGGTGGTAACGGGCGCCCTGGATATCGCGGAACCGGCGTTCAAGCCCGAGCGACCGGTAGAACGCGCTGCCCCCGGCCAGTTCCATCGCCAGTTCTACGGCAGCGATCGCGTGTTTCGCCACAAGCGAGCGGCCGATCATGATCTCGTTGACGCTTTCCGGAGACGGCGTGTTGCGCTCGACGGTCTCGACCATCCAGCGATGGGCCATCTGCGCTGCCCGGAGCGAAGTCTCCATCCGCCCGGCAAGATCGAGCACGGTGGCACTGGGGTGCCGCTTGCGTGCCGTCTCCAGCGCAATGTCGCGCGCGCTCTCGGCAACGCCGAGATAGACCGCATAGATCAGCGGAAAGGCCGTGGTGGCGATAATCTGGAACAGCGGATGCCACTCGCCGGCGCGTCGCGTCAACGATATCCCCGCATCGGGAACGAAGAGGTTGTCGATGACGACGTCGTTCGAGCCGGTTCCGCGCATTCCAAGCGCGCGCCAGGTCTCGACGACGCTGACCTCCGGTGCCGTCATGGGTGCCGCGAAATGGACGACGGCGTCCGGTCCCTCTGCCGTTTCGACGACCGCGCCGGTCATCAGCAGATCGCCGGCAGCGGCGCCGGAGGTAAAGACCTTGCGCGCCGTGATCCGGTATCCGCCCTCGACCTTGGTCGCCTTGCCCGAGCCGCCGATCCAGTCGGAGCCGCCGCTGGAAAGCAGGATCAGCTTCTCGCCGGCGACCCGCCGCAGCAGCGGCTCGACGGCCGCAACCTGCTGGTATCTCCAGCGCCAGGCCGGGATCGCCACCTGGTGGGTGTGCATCGAAAAGGCCAGCGCCGTCGAAGAGCAGGCATGAGCCATCACCCGCAGCATCTCGGCCAGTTGGCGGACCTCGGCGCCGCCGCCGCCCAATTCGCGCGGCACGCCGGCTTCGACGAGGCCGGACCGCTTCAGCAGGTCATAGTTTTCCGCGACGAACAGGTCGCCTTCGTCGGACCGGGCCGCACGCTCGGCCAGGACCGGCGCCAGCGCCATCGCAATTTCGACCGGATCCACGGCCGTTTCCAGTCGCTTGTCCGTGTCTTTCGGGGGTGTGTTTGCCATTGTATTCATGGGATCCTCCTTCGGGACCATGGCAGGCTCCTCCCATCCAAGGTTTTCGTCCAGTTCACGAACTGTACCAACCGTTGGCCGCGGGCGGCATTTTGCACTATGATCTCGGCGGAACTCTGCCGCCCGGTGATGAACATGCAAGAACATGGAAGCTACGGCCAGTTCTGCCCCGTATCGATGGCCGCCGAGATACTCTGCACCCGCTGGACCGTGCTGATCCTGCGCGAGTTCCTCTGCGGCACGACGCGCTTCAACGACCTGCGCCGCGGCGTGCCGCGCATGTCGCCAGCGCTCCTTTCCAAGCGGCTGAAGGAGTTGGAACGCGCCGGCGTGATCGTCACGACGGCGGGCGAGAAGGGCGTGACCGAGTACCGCCTCTCGCCGTCCGGCCAAGACCTGCAGCCGATCATCATGGGCATGGGGCAGTGGGGGCAGCGGTGGGTGGATTCGCAGCTTTCGCTGAAGAATCTCGATCCGTCGCTGCTGATGTGGGACATGCGCCGCAATCTGAACCCGCAACCGCTGCCGAAACGCCGCTGCACGATACAGTTTCTGTATCCCGAACTGCCGCTGGCCCGGCAGAACTGGTGGCTTGTGGTGGACGAAGGGGCCGTCGACCTGTGCGGCTTCGATCCCGGCTTCGAGATCGACCTTCTGGTGACCAGTTCGTTGCGCAGCATGACGGCCATCTGGATGGGTCTTTCCGTCGTTCGCCGCGAGGTCGAGGCAGGCAACCTCGAGTTCGACGGCGACCCCGACATAGCCAGTGCCATGCAGCAATGGCTCGGGCTCAGCAAGTTTGCCCCGGAGCCGCGCCGGGTTTCCTGACATTTATGTGATCGCGGGGCGCGCGAAAAAGTCGCCCGCCACCTTAAACTCGGAAAAGCCAGACCTTATATCGCGCCGAGAGGCGCCTAGATGCGCGCGAACAAACAATGGGAAGGCTTGGCATGCAGCGTTTTGGACGAATTTTCGCGATGATCGGCGTCGCCATCATGGTGATGGTCACGGCGGTCGACGTGGCGGAGGCGCGCCGCGCGGGCGGAGGCGGTTTCGGCAGCCGCGGCACCCGCACGTTCTCCCCGCCGCCCGCGACGCGCACGGCACCGACGCAGACGGCCCCCATCGACCGGACCATGACGCAGAAGCCGGCGGGCCAGCAGACTCCCGGCGCCACCCAGCAGGCGACGGGCGCCAACCGGCCCGCGGCCCAGCGGCCGGGCATGTTCGGCGGTCTCGCCGGCGGATTGCTCGGCGGCCTGATGCTGGGCGGCCTGATCGGCATGCTGATGGGCAACGGCCTTGGCGGCGCCGCCGGCTTCCTCGGCCTGCTGCTGCAGGCGGGCCTGATCATCGGCGCGATCATGCTGGCCATGCGCTTCTTCGGCCGCGGCAGCCAGCCCGCCCTCGGTGGGGCAGGGGCCCCGGCGCCGCGGGCATCGGAAACCGGATCGACCGGCTCCGGCATGCCGTCCTTCTCGATTCCTCGCATCGGCAGTGGACTGGGCGCCGGTCTGGGTGCCGGTCTGGGCGGTGGTCTGGGCGGTTCGGGCGGTCGGCCGGCCGCTTCGCAACAGGCAGACGAGATCGGCGTGCGCCAGGAAGACCTGGAGCAGTTCGAGAGGATGCTGAAGGATGTCCAGGCTGCCTATGGCGCGGAGGACTATGCGACGCTGCGCAAGCTGACGACGCCTGAGGCCATGTCCTGGCTCGCCGAGGAGCTGAGCGACAACGCCACCAGCGGCGTGAAGAACGAGGTGCGCGACGTCCACCTCGTTCAGGGTGACGTGGCGGAATCCTGGCGCGAGGACGACGGCACGGAGTATGCCACCGTCGCGATGCGCTACGAAAGCATCGACGTCATGCGCGATCGCGCCACCGGCAAGCTCGTCAGCGGCGATCCGGACAACCTGACGGAGTCCGTCGAGGTCTGGACGTTCCAGCGCAAGCCGCGCGGCGACTGGCAGGTCTCGGCCATCCAGGGCACCGAGGCGGCGTAGAACAACGCACGGATATTTTAGCGAATGTGAAGGGGCGCAGCGGTGTTGCGCTCCTTTTCGTTGTTGCGGGGGTGCCACGAGCGGGATAGGCATGCCGTCATGATGAACATCCATTTCCGCAGGGCGGTATCGCAGGATCTTGCCGCCATCGTTGCGCTTCTTGCCGACGATCCGTTGGGCGCGCAACGCGAGATGTCCGGCGAGACGGCGAGCCCCGTCTATGAGGTGGCCCTCGCCGCGATAAACGCAGACCCGAACCAGTTCCTCGCCGTCGCCGTCGATGGCGAGGACGTTGTCGGCACCCTGCAACTCACCTTCATACCCGGCCTGTCGCGCGGCGGTGCCTGGCGCGGGCAGATCGAGGCGGTGCGCGTCGCAAGCGGCCGGCGCGGGGAGGGGCTGGGTCACCGCATGTTCGAATGGGCGATTGCGCAATGTCGCGCCCGCGGCTGCCGGCTGGTGCAACTGACGACGGACAAGAGCCGTCCCGACGCGCATCGCTTCTACGAAGACCTCGGTTTCGTCGCCAGCCATGTCGGCTACAAGCTTACGCTGTGAACGTTGCAGGGGAAGGCCGTCCATAAGCAGGGGACAGAACGTCGTCACGCATCTGCGCGCTTGCCCTGACGTCGTTTCTGCCTTCAAAGGAACGACAGACGTGCGGCTGATTTGTTGTCGGTGCGCCTTCGGTTTGCAAACAGGACCCGGAGTATCCAATGTCGTTCAAGACCTTCGTCGCAGCCGCGCTTCTGCTGTTGACCGTTTCCGGATGCGCCACCAGCGCTGCCAACAACACGGACTACGCCCGCCCGCCGGAATCCGGCGGCGGCATTCGCATCCCCATCAACTGAGTTGGCTATCCTCGGCATTGGAGATCGTCTCGATCCGGCGAAAGCGGATCCTTGCGGGCCGCCGTTGGTTGCCGTAGATTGACCCTTGCCCCGCACGGCTTTGTCAGGTTTGCGGCGCGTGAGTTGATCGCGCGCCGAGAAGCAGGCGTTCGGGGATTTTACTCCCCTGCAATGGATTGATCGAAGCACACTTCCTTGGGAGGGGTCGATGGTTCGCGCCACGCAGATGCTGACTGTTCTCATGCTCACCCTCGTTCCGGCGTCGGCGCTCGGCCAGAGCGCACAGCCGGCGCCGCCACATGTGCCCTTGCAGAAAACGATCGGCCAGGCGAAGCCCGATATCGTGCCGTCGCTGATCGTGCTGAATTCGGACGGCGCCAGCCTTTCGGGTGACACGCTCACGCTGACCGGCATTTCGACGAACGCCATCATATTCGCCGACCGTCCGGTGCGCTCAGCCGGCCACGCTCTGACGGAGCACCTTCTCGAGGAATGGGCGCAAGGCAGCGACAGTTTCGCCAAGGATCCGCCGAATGCGACGGTTTCGGCCTTCAGCAAGGACGGCAAAACGATCCGGGATGCCGTCGTCGTGCTCAAGTCGCCCAAGCGCGAGGGCGACCGGCTGGACTTCGCCGTGGAGGTCCTCGAAGGGAGCCTCGACGGTGCCGACGGTCCGGCATCGGTCTTCATCGACATCATCGGGCTGCCGAGAACGCCGGCGTCGTTTGCCGGCGTCGCGCGTCGGACCGCCTATCGCGGTGCCTGGTACGCAGGGGCAGCGGAGGCCGGGGCTTACGCGGCCGCCCCGTATCGCCCCTACGCACCGCCCTGCGGCTACTACCCCTATCCGCCCTGCTATTAAGCTGGAGATCCGTGGGCAGCTGCGCTGTGATCCGGAAACGAAACAAGGTCGGGTGCCGGGCGTCCCGTCCTTGTGCGCGTAATTGGATAGCGGGCAGCGACGACGTTCGCCTATGCCGCCGCGTTCTTTCCATAGGGATCGAAGCGGCCGTAGAATGTCTCGCCCTTGGCGGCCATGTCGAGCAGCAGCGGTGTCGGCTTGAAGTGATCGCCATATCTGGCGGCGAGCTGCTCGCATAGCGCGACGAAGGTCTTGACGCCCATTCCGTCGATGTAGGATAGCGTCCCGCCGGTGTAGGGAGCGAAGCCGAAGCCGAGGATCGAGCCGACATCGGCCTCGCGCGGGTCGGTGACGATGCCCTCCTCGATGGTACGGGCGGCCTCCAGCGCGATCGTCACGAGCAGCCGCTGCTTCAGCACCTTGACGTCGACGTCTTCCGGCTTCTGCTGCGGATAAAGATCCTTCAGCCCGGCCCACAGACGCTTCTTTGCCGGTTTCGGCGGGTAGTCGTAAAAGCCCTTGGCGCTCTTGCGCCCCAGGCGGCCGTCCTCGACAAGCCTGGTGACCAGTTCCATGTGGCGCGGGTCGACCGACTGCGGACCGAGATCGGCGATCGCCGCCTTGAAGATCTTGTAGGAAAGGTCGACGGCAACCTCGTCATTGAGCGACAGCGGTCCGACCGGCATGCCGGCCATCTTCGCGGCGTTCTCGATCATCGCCGCCGGCACACCCTCGATCAGCATGTCGTAGGCCTCACCGATATAGCGGAAGACGCAGCGGTTGACGTAGAAGCCGCGCGTGTCGTTGACGACGATCGGCGTCTTCTTGATCGCGGCCACGTAGTCGAGAGCGACGGCCAGCGCCCTGTCGCCCGTCTCCTTGCCGAGGATCACCTCGGTCAGCATCATTTTTTCGACCGGTGAGAAGAAGTGGATGCCGATGACCTGGTCCGGGCGCCTGGAGTTCTTCGCAAGCCCGGTGATCGGCAGGGTCGAGGTGTTGGAGGCGTAGATCGAGCCTTCGGGCAGCACCGCCTCGACCCTCTCGGTGACCGCCTTCTTCACCTCGCGGTCCTCGAACACCGCCTCGATCACGAGGTCGGCATCGGAAAGCGTGGCATAGTCCGGTGTCGGCGTGATCAGGGCGAGCAGTTTCTCGCCGTCCTCCTTGCTGATCCGGCCCTTGGCAACGCTGCCGGACACGAGACCTTCGCAGACCGACTTGCCCTTGTCGGCCGCTTCCTGGTCGCGGTCGATCAGCACGACCGGGATGCCGGCGGCGGCGGTGACGTAGCCGATCGAGGCGCCCATGAAGCCGGCGCCGACGATGCCGACCTTCCTGAACTCGGTCTTCGGCACGCCGGCCGGCCGGCGTGCGCCCTTGCCCAACTCCTGCATGGAGATGAACAGCGAGCGGATCATCGAGAAGGCCTCGGTGGTCTGCAGGATATGGGTGAAGTAGCGCTGCTCGACCTTCAGCGCCGTGTCGAACGGCAACTGCAGGCCCTCGTAGACGCATTTGAGGATCGCGAGCGCGGCCGGGTAGTTGCCGGCGCTCTCCCGCCGCAGGATGGCGGGCGCGGCCGGCCACAACTGGGCGGAGGCCGGCGTCCAGATGCCGCCGCCCGGCACCTTGAATCCCTTCTCGTCCCATGGGGCCAAGGGCTTGAGCCCGTCGAGGATCATCTTCCTGGCGGCCGGGATCAGGTCTTGGGGCGGAACCACCTGATGGACGAGGTTCATTGCCTTGGCGCGGGCGGCCGTCAGCGACGCGCCGGTGGTCATCATCTGCAGCGCGTCCTGGGTATTGGCGAGGCGCGGCACGCGCTGGGTGCCGCCGGCGCCCGGGAAGATGCCGACCTTGACCTCGGGCAGCGCGATCTTGACCGACTTCGCGTTCGAGGCGACGCGGCCGTGGCAGGCCAGAGACAATTCAAATGCGCCGCCCATGCAGGTGCCGTTGATCGCGGAGACCCAGGGCTTGCCGCAGGTCTCGAGCTTGCGGAAGAGCCCGCTCATGCGGCCGGTCAGCGCGAACAGTTTTTCGACCGCGTGGGTCGGATCCTTCGCCTTCTCCTCCTGCTGCAGCGTGAACAGCGCCTTGATCATCGAAAGATCGGCGCCGCCGGAGAACGAGGACTTGCCGGAGGTGATGACAACGCCCTTGACGGTGTCGTCTGCGGCCGTGCGGTCTATGATCGCGTCGAGTTCGTCCATCACCTCGACCGTGATGACGTTCATCGACTTGCCCGGCATGTCCCAGGTGACGAGCGCGATCCCATCGGCGTCGGTTTCGATCTTGAAGTTCTTGTAGGTCATTTCTCTCTCCCGAAACCTGTCAGACGCGCTCGATCACCGTCGCCGTGCCCATGCCGGCGCCGATGCAGAGCGTCACCAGCGCGGTGTTGAGGTCGCGCCGCTCCAGCTCGTCCAGCACCGTGCCGAGGATCATCGCGCCGGTGGCGCCGAGCGGATGGCCCATGGCGATCGCCCCGCCGTTGACGTTGATCCTGTCGTGCGGGATCTCGAAGGCCTGGCAGTAGCGCAGCACGACGGCGGCGAACGCCTCGTTCAGCTCGAACAGGTCGATGTCGGAAAGCTGCATGCCGGCGCGCTGCAAGAGCTTCTCGGTGACGTCGACGGGGCCGGTGAGCATCAGGGCCGGATCGGAGCCGATATTGGCGAAGGCCTTGATGCGGGCGCGCGGCTTCCTGCCGAGGATCGCGCCGCCTGCCTTCGAACCGATGAGCACGGCAGCGGAGCCGTCGACGATGCCCGACGAATTGCCGGCGTGGTGGACGTAGTTGATCGCCTCGATCTCCGGGTGGGCCTGGATGGCGACGGCCTCGAAGCCGCCCATCTCGCCCGGCATCTGGAAGGAGGGATGGAGCTGCGCCAGGGCCTGCATGTCGGTGTCCGGGCGCATGTGCTCGTCGCGGTCGAGGATCGTCAGCCCGTTGATGTCCGTCACCGGGATGACCGAATTTTTGAAATAGCCCTTCTCCCAGGCGTTCGCGGCGCGCTTCTGGCTCTCGACCGCATAGGCGTCGACGTCGTCGCGGGAGAAGCCGTATTTGGTGGCGATCAGGTCGGCCGAGACGCCCTGCGGCATGAAATAGGCGGGAAAGTTGACGGACGGGTCCATGTACCAGGCGCCGCCGGACATGCCCATGCCAACGCGCGACATGCTTTCCACGCCGCCGGCGATGACGATGTCGTCGGCGCCCTGGGCGATCTTGCCGGCGCCGAAGTTGACGGCGTCGAGACCGGAGGCACAGAAGCGGGAGATCTGCATGCCCGGCGCCCTGGAGGAATAGCCGGCCTCGAAGGCGGCCGCCTTCGGAATGACAGCGCCGGCGTCCATCACCGGGTCGACGCAGCCCATGATGATGTCGTCGACCGTCGACGTGTCGAGCCCGTTGCGGTCGCGGATAGCCTCGAGCACCTTCGCCGCGAGGCGGACGGAGGGCACCTCGTGCAAGGCTCCGTCCTTCTTGCCGCGGCCGCGCGGGGTGCGCACGTGGTCGTAGATGAAGACGTCAGTCATGGATTTCTTCTCCCTAGCGGCGCGGCTGCGCCGTCAATCTCTCTCTCTCTTCGTCAGCCGGCCCCTCAACCGCCTGCCGGCGCCTTCTCCCGCAAGCGGGGCGAAGGGCGATGCCGCGGCGACTGTACTCCCTCTCCCTGCTTGCGGGGAGAGGGGTCGGGGTGAGGGGCAAACTGTTAGAATGCTTCAGCCGCCAGCGCCATCATCGTCTCGGCGCCGCTTTCGATCCGGGCCTTGCGCAGCGCCGTCTCCGGTATCATGCGCTCCATGAAGAAGCGGGCGGTGATCAGCTTGTTGCGCAGGAACGCCTCGCGCTCGCCGGCACCGGCCGCCAGTCCTGCCTGCGCGGCCCTTGCCATCTTCGCCCACATGTAGCCGACGACGACGAGGCCGAAGAGGTGCATGTAGTCGGTGGAGCCGGCAGCGGCATTGTCGGGCTTGGCCATGGCGTGCTGCATGAACCACATGGTCGACGCCTGCAGGTCGTTCAGGCCCTTCTTCAGGTGCTTGGTGAAGAAGGAGAGGCTTTCGTCGGCGCGGTTCGCCTCGCAGAACTCGCCAATCTCCTTGAACAGCGCCATGACCGCGCGCCCGCCATTCATACCGAGCTTGCGGCCGACGAGGTCGAGCGCCTGGATGCCGTTGGCGCCCTCGTAGATCATGGCGATGCGCGCGTCGCGCACGTACTGGCTCATGCCGTGCTCTTCGATATAGCCGTGGCCGCCAAAGACCTGCTGCGCCATCACCGCATGATCGAAGCCCCGGTCGGTGAGCACGCCCTTCAGGATCGGCGTCATCAGCCCTAGGAGATCGTCGGCGGCCTGCCGCTCGATCTCGTCGGCTGAGCGGTGGGCGATGTCGGACTGCAGCGCGGTCCAGAGCAGGAAGGCGCGCCCGCCCTCGTTCCAGGCCTTGATCGTCAGCAGCGCGCGGCGGATGTCGGGGTGCACGATGATCGGGTCGGCGCGCTTGTCGGGCGCCTTCGGGCCGGAGAGCGATCGGCCCTGAACGCGTTCGCGCGCATAGTTGGCGGCGTTCTGGTAGGCGGCCTCGGCGACAGCGAGTCCCTGCAGGCCGACGCCGAGGCGCGCCTCGTTCATCATCACGAACATGGCGTTGAGGCCCTTGTTCTCTGCCCCGATCAGATAGCCGGTCGCCCCGTCATAGTTCATCACGCAGGTGGCATTGGCGTGAATGCCCATCTTGTGCTCGAGCGCGCCGCAGGAAACGCCGTTGCGGCGGCCGGGCTCGCCGTTTTCATCGAGCAGGAACTTCGGCACGATGAACAGCGAGATGCCCTTCGTGCCGTCCGGTGCGCCCTCGATGCGGGCCAGCACCAGATGGACGATGTTTTCCGCCATGTCGTGCTCGCCGGCCGAGATGAAGATCTTCTGGCCGGAGATTTTGTAGGAGCCGTCGGGGTTCGAAACAGCTTTGGTGCGCAGCATGCCGAGATCGGTGCCGCAGTGCGGTTCGGTGAGGTTCATCGTCCCGGACCAGGTGCCGGCGACCATTTTCGGCAGATAGGCCTGCTTCTGCTCTTTCGAGCCGTGCACGAGGATCGCCGCGATGGCCCCCTGGGTGAGGCCCGGATACATCATCAGCGACATGTTGGCCGACGACATGTACTCTGCGACGGCGGTGTGTAGGACATAGGGGAGCCCCTGGCCGCCGAATTCCTCCGGGACCGCCAGCCCCAGCCAGCCGCCTTCGCGGTAGAGGCCGAATGCTTCCTTGAAACCCTTCGGCACGCGGACCGAGCCGTCGTCGCTGCGCTTGCAGCCCTCCTGGTCACCCGAAAGGTTGATCGGGAACAGAACCTCCTCGGAAAGCTTTGCCGCTTCGCCGGCAATCGCCTCGATCATGTCCGGCGAGGCATCGGCAAAGCCCGGAAGATTGTTGAAGCGCTCGATGCCAAGCACGTCGTTGAGGACGAACATGGTTTCGTTCACGGGGGCTTTGTAGATGGGCATTGTCTTCCGTCCTCACCTCTTCGACGGACATTTGTCCGATCACTGACAGGGATACTAGGAAAGTTTGACGTTTGCGTAAACGTCAAACTGATCGCGCGCGAAATCTTCGAGCGAGCGATGGCGCATCGGCGCCGAGCACGCTCCCGCAACGGTTGCGGCGTCCCGGTCCGGTGCGTTCGGCCTTTTCTATGAGCAAATCGTTAAAAAAGTTCGACCCCGTTAACGGCTTATTTACCATGTTCCGTGAATTGTGGCGCTTGAGGGCAGCTCACGAAATAGTTTTATCGTTCCAGATTTCGCCTGCCGATCGGAGCGTCAGGTCCGGGAAAGATGCGCCTTTTAGGCTGCGTCCCCTGCCTGTGCATGAGAATGGAAAATGCCGGCAGCAGATTCTCGCCGGCCCAAGGAAGCAGCAAGGCGGCGCGCCACCATGGACGGTGCGTGCGACGCGGGTTCTCCCGGCGAGCCGATGGGCTCCCAAGCGAGGCGAAAAACATGAACGGATCGCGAGCAAATCCTCCCCGCTACGGCGACAGGTCTTCATTCGACGCGCTGAACCGGACCATAGAAGGTCTGGAGGCGCGGATCGAAGGATTGATGGGCGGACGCGAACGCGGGCGCGAGACCGGCTATGGGCGAAGCGAGCCGCTGCGGCAGGAGAACGCGCGGGCAAACCCGCTTCGGGACGATCCTGTCGGCGAAATCATGCAGCGCCAGCGCGCGCTTGACGCGGGCCGCGAACGGCAGGCCGTCCGGCCCGACCCGCGTCCGAACGCGTATCCATCCCCGCAACAGGCAGCGGCGCAAACCGTACAGCAAGGCGCTCCGGACCTCGCCATGACGGAGATCGCCCGCGCCCTTGTCGGATTGCGGCAGGACTTGAAGCGAGACATTTCCGACGGCCTCGGCCGCGAGATGGATACGCTACGCGCGGAGATGCGCGCCATTCGCCAGGCCGCCGAGGCGCGCGACCATGGCGATGACGTGCGCGAGGATTTGCAGCGGCTCGCCCAGGGTATCAGCCAGCTCGGTCGGCAGTCCGGCGGCTCCGAAGCCGACAGCCTTCGCGTCGAATTTGACGAGCTTCGTTCGGTTCTCGACGGGCTGGCCCGCGAGGATTCCGTCCGCCGCATGGAGGGACGCTGGAGCGAGGTGGAACAGAGGCTGACGGCCTCCGACCAAAGCCGCGACGACGAACTGGTGGCGCTCGCCTATCGGCTGGATGAGCTCAAGGCGCAGATCCAGACGGTCAGCGCGACGCCGGCCCTGCGTGATCTGGAGCGCCAGTTGCATGCGATGGCTCAGGCGGTCGAGGCCCTTGGCCGCAGCGTCCAGCAGGACGACCGGCGCTTTTCCCCGCAATTCGAAGGGTTGGATCTAAGGCTCGACGAGATCAGCAGGGCGATCGCCGCGAGCGGTCGCGCCCAGAATTCCGCCGCCGATGCGGCAGTGTTCCAGCGCATCGAAGGCCGCATCGGCGACCTCGCCGACCAACTGGACGCGATGGCCCGCCGCCCGGCGGCCGAGCAGGGCCTTGGCCAGCGGCTGGAGACGCTCGCCTACCGGATCGAGGAACTGACGCATGAGAGGGCGGCCATCCGCCTCGAAGAGCGTCTGGACCAGCTGTCGGCGATGATCGAGCAGGGCCAGCGCGCGCCGGCAGTGGGCGCCGACCTGACGCACCATCTCACCGATATTTCCCGCAAGATCGACGCGCTCGACCAGGGCGCGGTCACCGATGTGCTGGCGGAACGGCTCGATTATCTGGCCCGCCGCATCGATGAACTGGACGCGCCGGCGGAATCGCCGTTCGCCAGTGACCGCTTCTCCACGATCGAAAACCGCCTGCAGGCGATCGCCGAGCGGCTCGACCGCACCGGCGCGGCGCCGGCGGACGATGGCGGCGCATTGCGCAGCCTGGAAGCCCAGATCGCCCATCTGTCGACCCTGATCAGCGCGCCGCAGTCGGCGCCTGCGGGAGCGCTGCCGTCCGACTTCGACAGCCGCATGGCGACGATCGAGGACTATATGGCGACGAATGACGAGTACATCATCGAGGCTGCCCGCCAGGCCGCCGAGACGGTGATGCAGGCGTACCAACGCCATGGTGACGCCGGTGCCGCTCCCTCCGACATGGCGGCGATCTCGGCGCTGGCCGAAGACCTGCGCACGCTCGAAGACATGATGCGCTCCAGTGAGGATCGAACCGCCCGAACCTTCGAGGCGCTGCATGACACGCTGGTCCAGATTGCCGGGCGGCTCGAGCAACTGGATGCGCCGGTCGATCGTTATGAAGCGCCGCGCGAACGCTATCCCGAGGACGAGCGGCAGGCCGCGCCGGCAATGCCGTCCGCTTCGGCGCCGATGCTGATGCAAGACGAATATCCGTTCGTCGACGACGGCTACGATACCGTGACCGCTGAGCCTGGCAACGATCAGGCGACGGATGAGGCAAGTGAAGCCGGCCGGGAGGTCGAAATGGCCGTTGGCGCTGCCGGTTCCGCGCTGGTCGATGGCGCCGCAAGTGCTCTCGCAAAGCCCGCCGCCGAGACGGCCGGCAGGACCAGCCTGATCGCCGGTCTCGCACGTCGCTTCGCCCCGGCAAGGAAGGAAGCGCCGCCTGTGGCGGAGCGACAGCAGATCGATCCCGCCCCGTCGATCGATCCGGGCGACGAGATCGCTCCCGAAGTGGCAAACCAATTGCTGGAGCCCGGTTCGGGCGCGCCGGACGTGCGCAAGATCCTCGAGCGTGTTCGCGCAAACCAGGCCGCGGAAGGCCAGGTTGCATCGACCGATGCCGGCAAGGCGGATTTCATCGCGGCGGCCCGGCGTGCGGCCCGCATGGCGGCAGAGGAAACCGACCCCCTTGCCCGCGTCGCCCCGGAACAGAAGGGGACCGGCTCCGGCGCGGCCGCGGCGGCCTTCGGCCGCCATCGTCGGCCGATCCTGATGGCCGTCGGCGCGATCCTGCTTGCGATCATGTCCTATCCGCTGGTCAACACGCTGGTGCGTGGCGACGAGGCGCCCAAGGCTGCAGCGGTCGCGCAGGCCGACGTCGCAGTTCCCGAAACGGTCGATGCCGAGACCGCTGCGAGCGAAGGTGCGGAGCCCCAGGACGTCGCAGCCGCAGTCCCCGCCGACAAGGCAACCGTCGAGATCCCCGAGGACGATGCGCCGGCACCGGGGATCGCCGCCGCTTCGAGCGAGGAGATCGCCAAGCCGATGATGGAAAACACCGGTATGGAGACCGCCTCGCCGGCCCTGGTGGCGACCGGGGCGGAGCAGATGACGCAGCCGGTCGACGATTCGGTTGCCGTCCAGACCGGCGGTTTCGAGCCGATTGCGGCGGATCCGCGCGAGGACGTCAATGACGTTCCGGCCGGATCCGAGATGGCGGCAAGCGTCGGTACCCCGTCCGGAACTATCGTCGACGCCATCACAGTGCCGCCCTCCGTCGAGCCGGCATCGCTCGCCAAATCGGCGGGTGAGGGCGACAGCCTGGCCTTGTTCGAGATCGGCGCACGCTACACCGACGGTCGCGGGGTCTCGATCGACATGACGGAGGCTGCGAAATGGTACCGGCTGTCGGCGGAGCGTGGCTTTGCTCCGGCCCAGTATCGCCTCGGCAGCCTTTATGAGAAGGGCCAGGGCGTCGAGCGCGATCTCGACAAGGCGCGCAGTCTCTACGAGCAGGCGGCAAGGCAAGGCAACGCCAGCGCGATGCACAACCTCGCGGTCCTGCTGGCGACCGGCGGCGGCAAGGCGCCGGATTTCACGGCCGCTGCCGAATGGTTCAAGAAGGCGGCGGACCTCGGCGTTCGCGACAGCCAGTTCAACCTGGCGATCCTCTACGCGCGCGGCAACGGCGTGCCGGTAGACCTCGAAGAGTCCTACAAGTGGTTTGCGATCGCCGCCCGCGACGGAGACCGGGATGCCGCCGAAAAGCGCGACGAGGTCGCCAACGCGATGAAGCCCGAGCAGCTTTCGAGCGCCAAGGCCAAGCTGGAGCTTTGGAAGGAACAGCCGCTCGACGACAAGGCAAACTCGGTGGACCTGCCGGACGAGTGGGTCGGCAAGGGCACCAAAACCGCGTCCGTCGATATGAAGAAAGCGGTCCGCAACATCCAGGCGATCCTCAACAACAATGGCTTCGACGCCGGAACGCCGGATGGCACCTTGGGCCCGAAGACCGTGCAGGCGATCAAGGCCTTCCAGAAGAGCGTCGGTCAGCCGGAGACGGGCAAGATCGACGACAAGCTCGTCAATGAGTTGCTGAAGCGCAACAAGCCGCAGGGTTGACTGTCCGCCATTGCGCCGCGGCGCATAAAGCCTGTCCGTCGGCCGTTGAGCAGTTGACGGGCCGTGCGTGCACGGGCATGACGGATCATGAAAAAACCACAAGCCGCTTCAGAATGATACCGGAGCGGCTACCATCTGCGTGCGGGGGCGTGGCGCTACCGTGAGCGTATGGAATGGCGAACGGGCAGGCATCATGCGCGCCCGAAGAAAACCTGCATGCTGGGCGTGGTCTTTGACCCAGATCACGTGGCGGCCGGTCCAGACTTGGTGAGGGGCGGCGTCAGGGGGCGCCGAAAGTTCCGGGCCGTCGGCCCATCGGGGTAATGCTGTGACAGTCTATCTGCCCATCGCCGAGCTCTCGGTGAATATCTTCATCATCCTCGGCATGGGCGCAGCGGTTGGCTTTCTTTCCGGCATGTTCGGCGTCGGCGGCGGTTTTCTGATCACGCCTTTGCTGATCTTCTACAACATACCTCCGGTCGTGGCCGTCGCGACGGGCGCCAACCAGGTCGTCGCCTCGTCGGTTTCCGGCGCCATCACCCATTTCCGCCGCGGCACCCTCGACATGAAGCTCGGTACCGTGCTGTTGCTCGGCGGCCTGTGCGGCGCGACCGCGGGCGTATGGCTGTTCGCCCTGCTGCGGCGCCTCGGTCAGCTCGACCTCGTCATTTCGCTGCTCTATGTGGCGCTGCTCGGCACCGTCGGCATCCTGATGCTGTTTGAGAGCATCAGGGCGTTGCGCCGTGCCGCCAAGAACCAGCCGGTGACGCTGCGAAAGCCGGGCCATCACAATTGGGTCCACGGCTTGCCGCTGAAGATGCGGTTCAAAAAGTCGAAGATCTACCTGAGCGTCATTCCCCTCGTCGTGCTCGGCTTTTCGATCGGCGTGCTGACCTCCATCATGGGTGTCGGCGGCGGCTTCATCATGGTGCCGGCGATGATCTATCTTCTGCGCATCCCGACCAGCGTGGTCGTCGGAACGTCGCTGTTCCAGATCATCTTCGTGACGGCCTTCACCACGATCATGCAGGCGACCGCGAACAACTCGGTCGACATCGTGCTCGCCTTCATCCTGATGGTGGCAGGTGTCGTCGGTGCGCAGTACGGCGTTCGCGTCGGCCAGCGTTTGCGTGGCGAGCAACTGCGAGCCCTGCTTGCGCTGCTCGTGCTCGCGGTCGGCATGCGCCTTGCCGTCGACCTCGTGCTGGCGCCCGAAAACATCTACTCCGTCGTCAGCGAAGGGGGGCGCCGATGAGAAACCTGGCGTGCGCCCTTCTTGCCGCAGCCGTCCTGGCATTTTCCGGTCCGGTTGGCGCGGAGGAGAAGCAAAACACCGAGCAGTTGGAGATCGGCATCTCCACCGACGAGATCGCCATCTCCTCTGATTTTCGTGGCGCGGACCTCACCATCTTCGGCGCCATCGGCGGCTATGATCCGAACCTTTTGGCCCAGAGCAAATACGACATCGTCGTGGCACTGGAAGGGCCCAAGGACAACGTGACGGTCCGCCGCAAGGAACGCGTGCTCGGCGTCTGGGTCAACCGCCATTCGATGACCTTTGAGCTCGCGCCGGAATCCTACTCCCTGTCGAGCACCCGCGATGTCGACCAGATCGCATCCGACCAGGTGCTCAACAGCATCGGCGTGGGCCTGCAGCATATCCGGCTGGACCCGATCGGCTTTATCGGTGACGGCAGCAGCGTCGCCGCGTTCCGTGAGGCCTTCCTGCACCTGAAGGAAACCGGCGGCTATTTCCAGCGCGATCCGGGCGGGGTGCAGTTCATCAGCGCCAGCCTGTTCAAGGCGACCGTGAAGCTGCCCGCCAATGTGCCGAACGGCACCCATGTCGTACGCGCCCAGCTTTTCCGTGACGGCGCCTTCATCAGCGAGAAGGCGCTGCCGCTACGGGTCGTCAAGACCGGCCTGGAGCAGATGATCTCGAATGCCGCCTACAACAACCCGGTCTCCTATGGCGTCCTCGCCGTCGTGCTTGCCCTGTTGACCGGCTGGATCGCAAGCGTGGTCTTCCGCAAGGACTGACCGTCAAGCCGGGTGCATGTTGGCCTTCGCGGCGAGAACGGCCTCATAGGCGCTTTGCAACTCCGCAAGGACGGAACGCTTCGGAGGCGCCGCGCCAAGGTGGACGGCGCGCAGCTCGTCCATGAACGCGGTCCACATTGCCGGCCCGCCGTTTTCCAGAAGCTCGGCGCGGATGCTCAGCTCTTCGCTTACCGGCAGATGCCGGCGGCCCCATGCGCCCATGTGGGCGAAGAGCGGCACGAGGTCGATCGCCATCTCGGTCAGGCTGTAGAGCGCCTTCTGCTTGTGGCTGGGATCGTCGGCCTTCGTGATCAGCCCCTTCTTGGACAGCCGCTTCAGCCTGTCGGCGAGGATGTTGGAGGCGATGCCTTCCTCGGATCGGGTCAGCAACTCGCGGAAGTGGCGGCGGTTGCCGAACATCAAGTCGCGGATCACGATCAGGCTCCAGCGGTCGCCGAGAATCTCGAGCGTCAGATTGATCGGGCAGCCCGACCGATGTTCGTCCGTCATTGCAGTCTCCGCGATTCTGGTTGCATTTTGCCACTGGTATGCCTAGCCTTCAACTGCTTGCATATTAAAAGCGGATTCGATCGGAGGAGGAAGAGATGAGCAAGCTCATTGTCTGGAACTTGGTGACGCTCGACGGCTTTTTCGAGGGTGAGGAAAAGTGGGACCTGGCCTTCCACGGCCACGCCTGGGGCGATGAGCTTGCGGCCATGAGCGCCGAGTTCGGCGAGCGGGCCCGGCTTCTGGTCTTCGGTCGCGTGACGTACGAGGGCATGAAGTCGTTCTGGACGACAACGGAGGAAGAGCCAGAGACGAAGGCCTACATGAATGCGCTGCCGAAGCTCGTCGCCTCGCGCACGCTCAGGAACTCCGACTGGAACAACACCCGCATGACCGACGACATCGTCGGCGAACTCTCCCGGCTGAAGGCGGAGCCCGGAAAGGACATCTTCGTTTTCGGCAGCGCCGACCTGACGGACACGCTGTTGCAGGCCGACCTCGTCGACGAACTGGCCATAGGTCTCGTGCCGACACTGCTCGGCAAGGGCAATCGCTTCTTCAAGGACAGCGACACGCCGCGGCGGTTCAACCTGGTCGAAGCGCGGCCGCTGAAGACGGGGACGGTGATCCTGCGCTACGCGCCGATGGCGCCCTAGCGCGGGCGATCAAGCCAGCAGATTGGCGAAGCGTACGGAATAGACGCGATCACGTCCAAGCAGATGCGCGACGAGGGTCTCGCGTTCGAACAGCCCGGCCATGGCCCGGTGGCGCAGGTCGAGCCCGCCGGTGGTGACGCCGAAGGCGGGCATCAGCAGGCGCCGGCCGTCCGTGGCGAAGCACGGCCGGCGTACCGATTTGTCGCGGCGGCGCACGGTGGCGGACGGATGCAGGTGGCCGGCGATCTCGGCGGTGCCGTCGGCAAGCGACGGCTCGTGCCGAAAGACGAGGCCGGCATAGTGCAATTCGTCGGCCGATTGGCCTGGCAGGCCGGTTGTCCCGTCCGGGTCGTGATTGCCGTTGATCCAGATCCAGTCGCGCCCGCGCGCCATCGCCTCGATCTTCTGGCGGAACATTTCCGGCAGGTGGGCGGAGCCGACCCGGTCGTGGAAATTGTCGCCCAGACTGACGACGATCGCCGGATTGTGCCGGGTAACGACGGCTTCCAGGATCCTGAGCGTCGCCAGCGTGTCGTAGGGCGGCAGCAGCATGCCACGGCGCGCAAATGCGGCCCCCTTTTCCAGATGCAGGTCGGAAATGACGAGCAGCCGTGTCGCCGGCAGGTAGAGCGCGCCGAAGGGATCGCAGACCGCCTCGACGCCCGCCACGACGGTACGCGCCGTAAGAGCGCCGAAGTCCTGCACGTCGGCGGCAGCGAGGGCCAGTCTGTTCATTGACGCATTCCGTTCATTCGGTTCTGCCGCCGCCTCCTTCCGGCCGTTGACGTTCTGTCGTTTCCGCTTTCGACGGTTCGCCCATGGCTTCCGCAATCAGGTCTTCCGCGGCCTCGGCCAGGACGGCATCGTGCGCCTCGCCCGATACCGGCTCCTTGCCGATTTCCAGCATGACCGGGATCGCCAGCGGTGAGATCCGGTCGAGCGCGCGGTGGGTGATGTGGCCCTTGATTCGCGCAAGCATAGACCCCAGACGATCGATGTCCAAAAGTCCCGTCGCGGCATCGTGCCGTGTCGCTTCGAGCAGGATATGGTCCGGTTCGTGTGAGCGCAGCACGTCGTAGATGAGATCAGCCGACACCGCCACCTGCCGCCCGGTCTTTACCTTGCCCGGATGGCGCTGGTCGATAAGACCGGCAATCACGGCACAATTGCGGAAGGTCCGCTTCAGCATCCAGCTTTCATCGAGCCATGCCTCGAGGTCGTCGCCGAGCATGTCCTCATCGAAAAGATCGGTAAGCGATGGGCGGCGGGCTCGGAACGCTGCACCAAGGTCGTCCAGCGCCCAGACGGCGAGCGAATAGTCGGTGGCGACGAAGCCGAGCGGCTTCAGCCCGGCGCGCTCGAGGCGGCGCGTCAAAAGCATGCCGAGCGTCTGGTGGGCGAGCCGGCCCTCGAAGGCATAGGCGACCATGTAGTGTCGGCTGCCGCGAGGAAACGTCTCGATCAGAAGCTCGTCGCGCTTCGGCACCGTCGAGACGTCGCGCTGGATCGACAGCCAGTCGCGCACCTGGCCCGGCAGCGCGCGCCAGTGCTCCGGGTCGGCCAGCATGATGCGCACCTGCTCGGCGAGATAGGTGGAGAGCGGGAACTTGCCGCCGGCATAGACCGGCACCTTCGGGTCCTGCGAGAAGACCTGGCTGACGAGGCATTCGTTTTCGCGGATGCCCTCGAAGCGCAGAACCTTGCCGGCGAAGAGGAACGTATCCCCCGGCGCCATGGTTTCGAGGAAATACTCCTCCACCTTGCCGAGGGCTGCGCCGCCGCGGCCGAGCGAGCCGCGCGCATTGCGCTTGACCAGCCTGAGGTTCAGCATCGGCATCTCGACGATGGTGCCGAGGTTCAGGCGGTACTGCTGGGCGACCTGCAGGTTGGAGACCCGCCAGAGCCCCGCTTTCGTCTTGCGGATCTTGGCGTAGCGCTCGTAGGTCTTCAGGGCGTAGCCGCCGGTGGCGACGAACTGCACCACGCGCGAGAATGTCTCGCGCGGCAGCGCGGCATAGGGGGCGGCCGAGGTGATCTCGGCGAACAATTCATCCTCGTCGAAGGCGGCAGCGCAAGCCATGCCGAGCACGTGCTGGGCCAGCACGTCGAGCGCGCCGGCGGTCATGGGTGGGGTGTCCTGCGCGCCGATGTAGTTGGCGTCGAGCGCGGCCTGGCATTCCATCACCTCGAAGCGGTTGGCCGGCACCAGGATCGCCCGGCTCGGCTCGTCCATGCGGTGGTTGGCGCGGCCGATGCGCTGGGCAAGGCGCGAGGCGCCCTTCGGTGCGCCGACATGGATTACGAGATCGACGTCGCCCCAGTCGATGCCGAGGTCGAGCGTCGAGGTGGCGACGACGGCACGCAGGCGGTTTTCTGCCATGGCGTTTTCGACCTTGCGGCGCTGGGCCACGTCGAGCGAGCCATGATGCAATGCGATCGGCAGCGTCTCCTCGTTGATGCGCCAGAGTTCCTGGAACAGCATCTCCGCCTGGCTGCGCGTGTTGACGAAGAGAAGCGCGGTGCGGTGGTCGCGGATCGCCTGGTAGACTTCGGGCATGGCATAGCGGGCCGAATGGCCGGACCAGGGGATATGTTGCTCGCTCTTCAGGATGGTGATGATCGGTTTCGCGCCGGAAGGGCCCATCACCAACCCCGCATGGTGATCCTTGCCCGGCACCTGTCCAACGAGCCAGCGGCGCAGGTCCATGGGGTCTGCGACGGTGGCGGAAAGACCGATGGTCCGCAGCCCAGGCGCCAGTTTGCGCAGCCGCGCCAACGCCAGCGCCAGCAGATGGCCGCGCTTGGAGGTGACGAGCGAATGGAGCTCGTCGAAGACGACGAACTTCAGGTCCTTGAAGAAGCGCGCCGCCTCGCCGTTGGCGATCAGCAGCGCCAGCTGCTCCGGTGTAGTCAGGAGAATGTCGGGCGGGTTCAGGCGCTGGCGCTGGCGTTTGGATTGCGGCGTGTCGCCGGTGCGCGTCTCGATCGTCACCGGCAGGCCCATCTCCTCGACCGGTTTTGCCAGGTTGCGCTCGATATCCACGGCAAGCGCCTTCAGCGGCGAGATGTAGAGCGTGTGGATGCCGGTGAAGGCCGAACCTGGCGGAATGCGGCCGCGCGCGACGAGGTCGGTCAGGGACGGCAGAAAGCCGGCCAGCGTCTTGCCGGCGCCGGTGGGGGCGATCAGCAGCAGGCTTTCGCCGCTGCGTGCGCGCTCCAGCAGTTCCAACTGGTGCGCGCGTGGCGCCCAGCCCCTGGCTGCAAACCAGTCGGTGAAGGGCCTCGGCAGCGGGCCGGGCCGGGCGGTGGCGGAATCGGTTGCGTTCACGCGGTGAAGGTAGCCGAACGGACGGGAAAGGAAAGGTCCGCCCAGTCAACAAAGCATGGCGGCACGAAGTGGCATTAAGCCAATTGACAAAGCAAATAATCACGGATAAAAAATATCCACGATAGGAGGCGCTGATGAAACTCAGCGAAGGCGTCGAGCAGGCAATCCACAGCGTGGCGATGCTGGCGAATCTGTCGCCGGAGGGCGTGTTGTCGGCGGCTGCGTTGGCGGAATATCACGGCGTCTCCAGCAGTTATCTTTTGAAGCACCTGCAGGCGCTTTCAGGGGCCGGCATCCTGCAGACGATACCCGGTCCGCGCGGCGGATACCGCCTGGCGCGCGCGCCGGCGGAGATATCGTTGCTGGACATCATTCTGGCGGTGGAAGGGCCGGAGCCGGCCTTTCGCTGTCAGGAAATCCGCCAGCGTGGCCCAAGTCCGCTTCCGGCCCGATACATGACGCGTCCGTGCGAAATCAATGCCGCGATGTTGAAGGCGGAGAAGGCCTATCGGGCGGAACTGAAAAAAGTGTCGATCGCCGATGTCGGGGCCAAAGTGGCCGCCAGGGATGACGGCGCGATCGCGGCCCGAAGCTGTGCCTTTCTTGAGCTGCACGAGCGCAGGCAGCGCCCCTGACGACGGCTCCAAGTCTTTACCCAAGTCCCCAATCTAGGAGAAGGCAGATGCAAGCTCGTTTCAATATCGTCAAAGCCGCCCCGGAAGCCTACAAGGCGGTGGTCGCCCTCGAGGAATTCGTCCAGAACTCGGGTCTGGAGCGCCGCTTCATTCACCTGATCAAGCTGAGGGCATCGATCATCAATGGATGCGCCTACTGCGTCGACATGCACGTCAAGGAATCCCGGCATGACGGGTTGTCCGAACAATGGATCAACATGATGTCGGTGTGGAAGGAGTCGCCGGTCTATGACGCTCGCGAACGCGCGCTGCTGGGTTGGGTGGATGCCGTCACCAACATCGCCCAGACCGGGGCTCCGGATGATGCCTATGAAGCGCTGAAGGCGCATTTCTCCGAAGAGGAAATGACCAAGATCACCGTTGCGATCGGCACGATCAACGTCTGGAACCGGCTCGCGGTCGGCTTCCGCTCGCAGCATCCGCTCGACAAGCCGGCCAAGGCTGCCTGACGCGGTTGTACCCAACTGGCAAGGCTCGCCTGAGCCTTGCCGCCGTCTCAAGGCGTTCTTCGCGCCTTCACATGGCGATGTATCGGTCCGAACGGTGGTTGATCGTCAGGAACAGGTTCAGCGTCACGGCGCCGATCACCGAACAGAGGACGATGAAGGGGGCGGATACAGCAAAGGCCGCCGCCAGCACCACGAGGTCGAAGGCGAGTTGCACCAGCCCGGCCCGCCAGCCGAAGCGATCCTGCAGATAGACGGCGAGGACGCCGATGCCGCCGAGGCTTGCGCGGTGGCGGTAGAGGGCGAGCAGGCCATAGCCGAGCAGCAGTCCGGCCAGCAACGCGGCCCAGAGCGGTTCCAGCGTTTCGATCTTCAGGTAGCGCGGCTGGATTTCGGTGATCAGCGAGGTCAGGCCGACTGCGAGGAAGGACTTGATCGTGAACGCCCTGCCGAGGCGGCTCAGCGAAAGCGCGTAGAATGGCATGTTCAGCGCGGAGTAGTAGAGGCCAAAGCTGTAACCGGTGAGATAATGCAGGATGAAGGCAACACCGGCGATGCCGCCCGCGACTAGGCCGGCGCTGCCGATCAGGGTGAGCCCGAGAGCCGCGATCATGCTGCCCGTGAATATGCCTTGCGCATCTTCTAGCGGCGAGTGACGCGCGGGGGCAGGATTCCAGAAACCGAAGCGCCGCTTGTCGCCGCTCATTGGCATTTCCCTTTGATTTTGGATCGTTTCGTGTTTTGGGGACGGGTCGCCAGCGCCCGCGAACGCGGTCAGGCCCGCCGGCTGGCCAGGAACAGCCGGCCATGCACCGGTTCGCCGGCATCTTTGCGGATGACGGTCGCCTGGCTGACAAGAACGTCGAAGCCTGCTGCTGCAGCGCGCTCGCGCACATAGGCCTCGCCATGGGCGTAGCGCAGCGACGTGCGCAGAACATAGCCCTGGTCGGCGCCCGCGTCCTCCACCGAGAAGGCGAAGTGGCCGCCGGGGGCGATCAGGTTGGCGGTGTTGGCAAAGAGGGGGGTGAGTTCGCCGAGATACATCAGCACGTCGGCGGCACTGACAAGATCGGCCCGTCCGAATGGCAGGTCGGGGTCGAAGATGCCGCTCTCGAAGGGCGAGAGCGATAGATCGGCCTGGGCAAGCCGATCGTAAACCTGTTTCTCCCGCGCCTTGGCGAGCATGTTGGCGGAGAGATCAAAGCCCTCAAGGAAGGCAGCCCGCTCGCGGATCCGGATGCCGAAGAGGCCGGTGCCGCAACCGAGGTCGGCAACGCTTGAGAAGCGCGCCGACCGAATGTGCTCGAAGATGAGCGTGGCCAGTTTCTCGGGAACGCTGTAGTCGAGGCGTTCGACGAGGGCGGTCTCGAACCGCTCCGCGTAGTCGTCGAAGAGTTGTTCGACATAACGGCTCGGCGGTGCGCTCGGAACGACGCCTGCCCCCAGCACCGCAATTTTCAGCCCCGCACCGAACGGATCGGCCGGGGCCAGATCCAGCACTTTGGCAAGTCCAGCCGCAGCCGCCTCCTTCAGACCGGATTTCTCGGCATACTCCGCAAGACGGAACCAGCCCGCCGCCCAACGCGGGGCGAGTTCCAGCGCCTGTTCCATCAGTTCCCTTGCGCTCGCAAAATCGCCACTGCCCGCGAGTAAGCGGGCATAGTCGGCGCGGCGGTCGGCGAGCATATCGCCGGAGGAATGCTGCGTGGCGGCTGTCATGATGACGCGATTGGACTAGAGGTGGCATCGCTAATCTTCCAACAAGCGGCAAAACGCAAGCGGAATCGTCACGATTTTCGGCTGCCGGCCCTAAAAAAGCTTACCTTGCGGTTCTTGCAGCGTCGGCTTATGAGGCACGATGAAGCAACAGGAGCGAGCAGCATGTCGGATGGCGTGAACAGATTCCTCGGCGACACACCGCTGCGGGTGGCCGTAAAACTCTTGATCCTGTCCGTTGCACTCGGGTTCCTGATGTCGGTGTTCGGCCTCTATCCCGATGACATCCTGCGTGCCGTACGCGATTTCATCATCAATCTTTGGGAAAAGGGTTTCGCCGCTCTTGGCCAGGTTGGTGACTACCTCGTGCTCGGTGCGGTGATCGTCGTGCCGGTGTTCCTCCTTATCCGTATCCTGAGCTATAGACGCTGACATGACATTGAAGACGACGAATTCGCTCGGCCGCAGGGCCGTTCTCGGCGCCACGCTCGGCGCCTTCGCCGCCACCGTGGCCGGCTGTACGACCACGGACAAGATCGACGCCGGCGCGAATGCCAGCGACCAGACCGATGCGACGCTGGCGATGATCAACAAGCTGCGCCGCGATCGCGGGCTGGAGCCGCTGTCGCGCCATCCCGCCGCTGCAACGGCCGCCGTCGACCAGGCACGGCGCATGGCGTCGGCCGGCAAGATGGAGCACAACATCGGTCTCGGCGCCAATTTTGCCAAGCGGATGAAGGGCCACGCGGTGCCGTTGCCGGCGGCGGAAAACATCGCCGTGGGGCAGGCCGATGCGGCGCGCGCGTTCCAGGCCTGGGTGGATTCGCCCAAGCATCTCGCCAACATGCTGGGCCCGGGCTATCGCGGCCTGGGCGTGGCGGAGGCGCGAAATACCTCTTCAGGCAACCGGCCCTACTGGGCGATGGTGCTGTCGA
Source organism: Mycoplana ramosa (assembly GCF_041930185.1). Classification (NCBI taxonomy): domain Bacteria; kingdom Pseudomonadati; phylum Pseudomonadota; class Alphaproteobacteria; order Hyphomicrobiales; family Rhizobiaceae; genus Mycoplana; species Mycoplana ramosa. The sequence goes on from NZ_JBHEEW010000007.1 coordinate 78,791, forward strand.
GTTGAACTGGTCCGGCAGGTTCGCCGGCAATGCGCCAGAGGGCGGGTTGGACATGGACGCATCGCTCAGGGCAAGCGAAGGGGCAGGACCCTTTGACGTGACGCACCGCCTGGTGTTGTCGATCGCCATTCCGATGACGCTCGGCTTTCTCACCACGCCGCTGCTCGGCCTGACCAACACCGCGGTCGCCGGCCGTCTCGGCTCGGCAGAAGCGCTGGCGGGTCTGGCGGTCGGCGCGGTCCTCTTCGACCTGATACTGGGCAGCTTCAACTTCCTGCGGGCCTCGACCACGGGACTGGTCGCACAGGCTTTCGGTCGCGGTGACCGGAGCGAGGAGCAGGCCATCTTCTGGCGCGCATTGCTGATCGCGATCTGTTGCGGCTTGCTGATCGCGCTCGCCTCGCCCTTGCTGCTGAAGGCAGGTCTGGCGCTGATGGCGCCGCCGCCGGGCGTTGCGGCAGCAACGATCACCTACTTCTCGATCCGCATCCTGGCCGGGCCGATGGCGCTCGCCAACTACGCCCTGCTGGGCTTCGTTCTCGGGCGAGGGCAGGGGACGACCAGCCTGCTGCTGCAGGCGATCATCAACGGCATGAACATCACGCTCGCGATCGTGCTTGGTCTTGGCTATGGCTGGGGCGTGGCCGGCATCGCCATCGGCGCGCTGATCGGCGAGACCACCGGCATGCTGGTCGGCCTCGGTCTCGTTCTGCACCGCTTTCGGCGCGAGCACCGCCCGCCGAAGGGATCGATCTTCGCTGCCGCGCCAATGAAGGCGCTGTTTGCGCTCAATCGGGACATCATGATCCGGACCTTCGTGTTGCTGGCCGCCTTCACGCTGATGACGCGCATCGGTTCGTCGTTCGGCCCGCTGTCGCTGGCCGCCAACGCGGTGCTGATGAACATCTTCCTGGTCGCCGGCTACTATCTCGACGGCCTTGCCAACGCGGCCGAACAGATCGTCGGGCGGGCGATCGGTGCGGACCATCGGCCCGCCTTCGACCGGGCGGTCAGGCTGACGATGCTCTGGTCGTTCGGGCTGGGTGGCGCAACGGCGCTGCTCTTCCTCGTCTTCGGCACCGATGTCATCGCGCTCTTGACGACCACAGAGAGCGTCCGCGCGGAGGCTGCGTCCTACCTTCCCTGGGCGGCCTTGACCGCCGTCACCGGCGCTCTCGCCTTCCAGATGGACGGCGTTTACATCGGTGCGACCTGGTCGCGCACCATGCGCAATATGATGCTGGCGGCCTTTGTCGGCTATCTCGCAGCCCTTGCCGTGCTCGTGCCGCTCTTCGGCAATCACGGGCTCTGGCTGTCGCTGAACCTGTTTTTGGCCTTCCGCGGGATATTTCTGGCGGCACGTGTGCCGAAGCTTGCCGCTCAGATCTTTCGGTCGGCCCAATAGCCGTTGCGGCTGCCGCGGATGTCGCGGATCGAGGCAAGGCGTTCGCGGTCGCAAAGTTCCGACAGGCCCCGGACGATGGAGGCCGGCAAGCCCGGCCCGGCATAGACCATGCACGAATAAAGCTGGACGAGGTCGGCGCCGGCGCGGATCTTCTCCGCGGCCGTCTCCGCCGAGCTGACGCCGCCGACGCCAATGATCGGCAGCGCTTCGCCGACGCGCCTGCGCATCTTTGCAAGCACGATCGTGGATTTCTCGAACAGCGGCTTGCCAGACAGCCCTCCGGCCTCGGCGGCATGGGTCCGGTCGGTCAGCCCGTCGCGGGACAGCGTCGTGTTGGACACGATGAGGCCGTCGAGATCATGGGCGAGCGCAACATCGGCGATGTCGTCCAGCCCCTCTTCGGTCAGGTCCGGCGCGATCTTGAGAAAGACGGGGACATGGCGCCCGGTCCGTGCCGCCTGCTCGGAGCGTGCCGAAAGCACGGCAGACAAGAGCGCGGCGAGGCTTTCGCGCGCCTGCAGGTCGCGCAACCCCGGCGTATTCGGGGATGAGATGTTGGCGGTGAAGTAGTGCGCCACATCGTAGAAGGCGCGGATGCCGGCGACGTAATCGGCGATCCGGTCTTCGCTGTCCTTGTTGGCGCCGATGTTCACCCCGATCAAAGACTGCCGCGAGCAGTTTCTCAGCCGCTGGAGCGCGGCGGCATGGCCCTCGTTGTTGAACCCGAGCCGGTTGATGACCGCTTCGTCCGCCGTGAGCCGGAAGATGCGCGGCTTCGGGTTGCCGGACTGCGGCTTCGGCGTGACCGTGCCGATTTCGGCAAAACCGAATCCGAGCCGGATCAGGGCTTCTGGCACCTCTGCGTTCTTGTCGTAGCCGGCGGCCATTCCGAGCGGATTGGCAAAGCTGAGCCCGGCGATCGTCTGGTGCAGCCGGGGGTCAGGGCGAAGGCTGCAGGAGCGGACCAGGCCACTTTTCAGCGCGGCGATCGACAGGCCGTGTGCGGCTTCGGGATCGAACAGAAACAGCCCCTTGCGGGCGAGATCGGCCAGCGTCATGTCAGTCCATCTCCGGAAACACGTGCCGTCCATCGGCGCCGAGCGGCAGGGCCTTCTCCCAAAGCACCGCATCCAGAGGAAGCGCGCCGTAGAGATGGGGGAAGAGCTGGCCGCCGCGCGAGGGCTCGTAGACGAGCGCCTTGCCGAGCGCCGCGCCGTCGATTGCGACCAGCAGCAGGTCCGCCTGGCCGGCGAAGTGCTTCGCCGCCGTCTCAGGCGCCTGGGCTGCGGTAGAGAAATGGATGAAGCCATCGGCCAGGTCGACCGGCGCCCCCTCGAACACGCCCTTGGCGCGGGCCGCCTGCCACAGACCCGCCGGAACAATCTTGTATATCGTGTCGGACATGGCGCGCTTCTCTGCTTGTTGGAGTGGGCGTATTGTTCGGCCAGCGCATGCCGTTCGGATCGGACCCGGTCTGAAAGGAATACGTGGATGGCGCAGTAGCGCTTGCAGCATCGCCGCGGGAATGTCCACGGACAATTTCGTCGGGCGGAGCCGTTTTTAAGGAGGAAATCGGATGCGGACTTGGATTGCCGGCCTTGCGTTCATCCTGCCGCTCGTGATCGCAGGGGCATCGAACGCCGAAGGCGAGGGGCGCTACCAGATGGAGCGCAATGCCGATGGCTTCGTTCGACTTGATACCGTCACCGGCGAGATGTCGGTCTGCACGGAGGCCTCCGGTCAATTGACCTGTCGCATGGCTGCGGATGAGCGCGCCGCCTTCGAGCAGGAACTCGATCGGCTGACGAAGCGCGTGGAAGCGCTTGAGGAGGCACAACGATCCGGAGGGCTCGCAGACAAACCGCGCCTGCCGACCGACGAGGAGATTGACCGGACCATGGGCGTCATGGAAAGAATGATGCGACGCTTCATGGATATCGTGAAGACACTGGAGGGTGAGGAGGAAAAGACCAGCCCGCAGACGGACCAGATGCCAGACAAGACCTGAGCGCGACTGCATTGCAATGTCGCGTGCCGGGGCTGATCATGACTGTGCTCTTGGGAGGGGGCCCGCATGACGACAGGATTGACCATCATCATTGCCGATGACCATCCGCTCTTCCGGGGGGCGCTGAAGCAGGCCCTGCAGGGAATGGCGGACGAGCCGGAAGTCGTGGAAGCCGGCGATTTCGAGTCGGCGCGCGCGACGGCCGAACGGCATCCGAACGCTGATCTGATGCTTCTCGATCTGGCGATGCCCGGCGTAAGCGGGCTTTCCGGGTTGGTGATTCTGCGGTCGGAAATGCCGAGCCTGCCGGTCGTGATCGTCTCGGCCAGCGACGATGCGGCGACGATCCGGCGCGCGCTCGATCTTGGCGCTTCCGGGTTTATCTCGAAGTCCGCCTCGATCGATGAAATCCGCCAAGGGATTGCGACCGTCCTCGAAGGCAACATCTATACGCCCGACGGCTATGAGCGCGGCATCGAGCAGGACGCCGAGATCGGCGATCTGATCAACCGACTGCGTACACTGACGCCGCAACAATCGCGGGTCCTGTCGATGCTTGCGGAGGGGTTGCTCAACAAGCAGATCGCCTATGAGCTCGGCGTTTCCGAGGCGACGATCAAGGCGCATGTCTCAGCGATCCTCTTGAAACTGAACGTCGACAGCCGTACCCAGGCGGTCATCCAGTTCGGCAAGATCGGGGCCACGGTCGCCGTCGCCTGACGGGCGCGACACTGCACACGCTGCAGAGCGGGACCGCCGGGCCGACGCTGCTTTCGGGCCGGCGCTACTCGGCCGCGACCTTCAAATTCGCCAGCCGCGTCAGCCAGGCGCGCATCGAAGCCGGACGGACCGGCTTGTTCTGCAGGGTGATGTCGTTGCTTTCGGCCAGCGCTCGCACCTCGGCGGAACGATCGGCGGTGACGAGCAGGCCGGGAATATCGGAGCCGTGCGCTTCGCGCACGCGCGCTATCGCCGCGATCCCGGTGCCGTCACCCAGATGATAGTCGGCGATAATCGCACTTGGCGGCGCGCTGTGACCAGCTAGGAGCGCATCGATTGCGTCAAGCGAATCGGCCGTCACGACGTCGCAGCCCCAGCCGCTCAAGAGCAGTTGCATGCCGTCGAGGATCTTCGGTTCGTTGTCGATGCACAGCACCCGCAGTCCACGCAACTGCTCGCCGGCCGGGGGGCTTTCCTTGGTTGCCGGCGCCTTGCGACCGGTGGCGATGGTATCGATCGGCACGCGGACCCTGAAGCTTGTTCCCTTTCCCGGCGTCGACTGCAGGTCCACGGGATGACCGAGCACGCGGGAAATCCGGTCGACGATCGAAAGGCCGAGGCCGAGCCCGGGTGCGGTGCGGGCCCCTTCGTCAAGCCGGATGAACTCCTTGAAGACGGTGCGGAATTTCGATGAAGGAATGCCGATGCCGGAATCGAACACCTGGATGCTCGCGTGTCCGCGCCGCCGCCGCACGCCGACCAGCACCTTGCCGGAATTGGTGTACTTGATCGCGTTGGAGACGAGGTTCTGCACGAGGCGCCGCAACAGGTTCGGATCGCTCCGTACCGCAAGGGAGCTTGCCACGACCTTCAGCGTCAGGTTCTTCGCCCGCGCCATCGGCGCGAAGTCGGTCTCGATCCGCTTCAGCAAGTCGTCGAGGCGCACGGTTTCCAGGCGCGGCTTCATGGCCCCGGTGTCGAGGCGCGAAATGTCCAGCACCGCGCCAAGAATGGCTTCGACCGATTCTAGCGAGGAATCGATGTTCTGGATCAACTGCCGGTTCTCGGAGTCGCCAAGCCGCTCCACCAGCGACGTGGAATAGAGCCGGGCGGCATTGAGCGGCTGCAGAATGTCGTGTCCGGCGGCGGCGAAGAACCGTGTCTTGCCGAGATTGGCCTCCTCGGCGGCGGCACGTGCCTCGGCAAGCTCGGTGTTGACGCGCGTGAGTTCGGCCGTGCGTTCATCGACGCGAAGTTCCAGCGTCTCGTTTGCGAGCTTCAGCGCCCGGTCGGCTTCGACACGTTCGGTAATGTCGGTGAAGGTTGCGACGAACCCCTTGTCCGGGATGGCATTGGAGACGACTTCGACGATGCGGCGACCGCCCGACAGAACGAGTTGAAGCGGCTGGTCGAATTTCATGATGTCATCGAGGATCGCCCGCCGGTCGGCCGCGGCGACATGACCCTCCGTGACGAGGATGTCGACCACATCGGCGAGGGCGAAACCAACCTGGCCGACCTGTTCGGGCAGGTCGAGCAGCTCGCGGAACCGGCGATTCCACACCGTCAGATTGTTTGAGCTGTCGAAAACGGCGATGCCCTGGTTCATCTGGCCGAGGGCGGTCTGGAGTATGCCCTGATTGTACTGCAGCGCCTCGCTGGCCTGGTCAAGCAGCCAGCTGGTGTCGGCGGTGGTCTCATCGATCCGCTGCAGCGTAAGCGACAGGACAAGCCGCGCCGAGGACGAGCCGATCGCACTCCCGAGCACCTGTTCGGAGAAGTGGACGAGCGCGATGTCGGCGGGCTTATTGTCTTCGAGCCATCGGCCGGCTTGACGCTCATAGGTGTGGAACGAGCGTTCGGTCCGCTCCTCGCCAAGATAGGTGGCGACGGTGTTTTTCAGATCGCGGACAGTTACCTTCGTCTTGTTGCCGCGGAAGGCACGCTCAAGCTGGGGGCGCGAGTGGACGAAAATGTTTGCCTGCAGGCGCTCGATGTTCGTTGGATTGCGCGAAAGAGAGCCGATGATGAAAGCGCCGGTATTGACGAGCAGCGACAACACCGAGGCGGCGACCAGCGGATCGGCCCTTTCTCCGGAAAATACGCCCACGCCCGGTAGCAGAAATCCGAGGATCGACGTCGCCAGGCCGGTATTTTCGGTCAGGCCGAGGCTCGGCAGGAAGAGCAGGTAGGCCCAGACCAGCAGGCCGGAAATCATGCCGGCAATCGCGCCCCGGGCGTTGGCCTGGCGCCAGACGAGGCCGCCGAGCAGGGCCGGCGCCACCTGGGCGATTGCGGCAAAGGCCAGCAGACCGATCGAGGCCAGGCCGGCGCTCGAGGTGGAAAACCGGTAGTAGGCATAGCCGAGCAGCAGAACGAAGAAGATCGCAAGCCTTCGAACGCGCAACAGCGTCCGTGTCAGGTCTTCTTGCGGCTCGGCCTTGCCGATCAGGTTGCGCCGAAGGACGACGGGGATGACGATGTCGTTGGAGATCATGATCGACAGCGCCACGCATTCGACGATCACCATTGCCGTCGCCGCCGAAAACCCGCCGATGAAGGAGACGAGCGTCAGAACCGGATGCCCCTGCGCCAGCGGCAGCGCCAGCACGTAGAGATCGGCGTCGCCGAGCCCCTGGAAGGTGAGCACGCCGCCGATCGCCACCGGCAGCACGAAAAGGTTGATCGCCAGAAGATAGAGCGGAAACAGGAAGCGAGCGGTGCGCAGTTCCCCGGCCGTCCGGTTTTCCACCACGGTCACGTGGAACTGCCGCGGCAGCATGATGATGGCGAAGGCCGACAGCACGATCAGGAGCAGCCATCGCGCCACCGGCGTCTCGTACGTCAATGCCGCCATGACGCGCTGGCTCTCGGCGGCACGCAACCAGAGATCGCCCAGCCCGTCGAACATGAAGTAAACGACGTAGATGCCGACCGTTGCGAAGGCGACAAGCTTGACGACCGATTCCATCGAGATCGCCAGGATCAGGCCGTCCTGATGTTCGGTGGCGTCCGTGTGCCGGGTGCCGAAGATCACGGCGAAACAGGCGAGGAACAAGGAGACGATCAGCGGCAGGTCGATGATGGAACGGCTTTCGGCGAAGCCGTAGTCGTAGAAATCGACCACGACCTTGACCGAACTGGACACCGCCTTCAGTTGGAGGGCGATGTAGGGAATGGCCCCGATGAGCGCGATGAGCGCGACGATGGCTGCCACGCCCGAGCTCTTTCCGTAGCGTGCGCCGACGAAATCGGCCACCGAGGTCAGGCGCTCGGACTTTGCCAGTCCGACGATCCGGCGGATCAGCGGCAGCCCCAACGTGAACATCAGGATCGGGCCGATGTAGATCCCGAGGAATTCCGGCCCCTGGACGCTGGCAAGGCCGACGCCGCCGAAATAGGTCCAGGAGGTGCAATAGATGGCCAGGCTGAGCGCGTAGACCAGCGGCCGGCCGCGGGTGGCCGCGTCCGATTGGCGCGTCTTCCTGTCGCCGTAGGTGGCCACCGCGAAGAGCAGCAGCAGATAGGCGAAGGCCGCGGCGAAGATGGTCCAGCCGGGCAGCATGCATCCTCCCAGATCAACGGGACCTCTGCCCGCCACCCGGCACCATAGGCCATTCAAACGACAATGAAAATCGGACGCGGCTTAGCCTAAGGTCCCATAGAAGCCGGAATGGTTGCAGGATCGGCCGCAGCGCGCAAAGGGTGTTCCATGCGATGGAAAACTGCACTAGGTTGGAAATGCACGCAGCAACAGGAGAGGCACATGCTTAACGAATTCAAGGCGTTTATCGCCCGCGGCAATGTGATGGATCTCGCCGTCGGCGTGATCATCGGTGCGGCCTTCAGCAAGATCGTCGATTCAGTCGTCAACGACCTGGTCATGCCGATCGTCGGCGCTCTGACGGGCGGCGGCTTCGACTTCTCCAACTATTTCCTGCCGCTGTCCTCGACAGTCACCGCGAGCACGCTCGCCGCTGCGCGCGAGCAGGGCGCGGTGTTCGCCTACGGCAGTTTCATCACCGCCCTGATCAACTTCCTGATCCTCGCGTGGATCATCTTCCTGATGATCAAGGGCGTGAACCGTTTGCGCGCCAGTGTTGAGCGTCAGAAGGCGGCAGAAGCGGCGCCGCCGCCGGAAGATGTCCAGTTGCTGACGGAAATCCGCGACCTCCTGAAGGCGCGACCGTCGGTGTGAACCCGCGCAAGGCCTTGGCAGGACCGGGGCGGCGCCCCGCCTTCATCACCGAAATCGATCGGAGCGTCAGATAAACTGGCGTGTTCGCGCACGGAAATTCCGCTACAGATCGACCGGAGACGGTCGGCCGGCACCGAACGCGAGCCGCCCGCAGCGGAGAAGTGATGAACATTGTCAACAGCCTGAGCCCGCGGGCGCTGCAAGCGCCGGAAAGCGGCATCGTCGAACTTGTGAACTATGCGCGCGGTCGTGAGGGGCTCATCCCGCTCTGGGTCGGCGAAGGCGACCTGCCCACGCCTTCCTTCATCTCCGACGCGGCGATAGAGGCCTTGAGAGGCGGCGAAACCTTTTACACCTGGCAGCGCGGGATACCGGAGTTGCGCCAGGCGCTCTCGCGCTACTACGAGCGCCAGTTCGGCCGCGTGTTATCGCCCGAACACTTCTACGTGGTCGGCTCCGGCATGCAGGCGATCCAACTGGCGCTGCAGGCGCTGGCGTCCGCCGGCGACGAGATGGTCTATCTGAGCCCGGCCTGGCCGAATTTCGCCGCAGCGGCTGAGATTGCCGGGATCCGGCCGCTGGCCGTCCCGCTGGCGTTCACCGGCGGGCGCTGGCAACTGGATCTGGCGCGACTGGAGGCGGCGATAACGCCCAGGACGAAGGCGCTCTTCATCAATACGCCCTCAAACCCGACCGGCTGGACCGCGACGCGCGACGACCTCGAGGCCATTCTCGAAATCGCGCGCCGCCGCGACCTGTGGATCATGGCCGACGAGATCTACTCGCTCTACTTCTATGCCGGCGGCAGGGCGCCGTCCTTCCTCGATGTGATGGAGGAAGGCGACCGCATCGTCTTCGTCAACTCGTTCTCGAAGAACTGGTCGATGACCGGCTGGCGCGTCGGCTGGATCGTTGCGCCGCCCGAGATGGGACAGGTCATCGAGAACCTCGTCCAGTACTCGACCTCCGGCGTGGCGCAATTCATGCAGAAGGGCGCGATCGCCGCCCTCGACCTAGGCGACGAATTCGTCCGGTCCAACATCGAGAAAGCGACCCGCTCGCGCGATCTTCTGTGCGATGCATTGATCGCCACGAACCGCGTCGAGACATTGAAGCCCGATGGGGCGATCTACGCCTTCCTGAAGATCGACGGCGTCGATGACGTGCGCAAGACGGCCCTCGACATCGTCGACAAGACCGGCGTGGGGCTCGCGCCGGGCACGGCTTTCGGCGAGGGTGGTTCGCTCTTCATGCGTGCCTGTTTCCTGCGCGATCCCGCTCAGGTCGCCGAAGCCGCCGATCGGCTGTCGCGCTACATCGCGTCGCTCTAAAAACCGCCGCATTGCTATTTCAACGCCATCCCGCTTTTATGCGCGGAATTTGCATGAGATTCGGAAGGGGACCCCCATGGCGGTACTGGTAACTGGAGGCGCAGGCTATATCGGCTCGCACATGGTCTGGGCGCTGTGTGATGCCGGCGAAGAGGTCGTCGTTATCGACCGTCTCTCCACTGGCTTCCGCTGGGCGGTGGCCCCCGAGGCCCGCTTCTACGAAGGCGACATCGCCGACCGCGAATTGCTGCAGCGGATTTTCGCGGAGAACCGCATCGATGCCATCATCCACTTCGCCGGTTCGATCATCGTGCCTGAATCGGTCGCCGATCCGCTCAGCTACTATGAAAACAACACCGCCAAGTCGCGCGCCCTGATCGCCGCGGCCGTGGAGGCGAAGGTGCCCCACTTCGTCTTTTCATCCACCGCTGCGGTTTACGGCACGCCGGACACGGCCGATCCGGTCGAGGAGACGGCGCCGCTGCGACCGGAATCCCCCTACGGCGCTTCGAAGCTGATGACGGAGATCATGTTGCGCGATACCGCGCTCGCCCATGATTTCACCTACACGGCACTGCGCTACTTCAATGTCGCTGGCGCCGATCCGCGCGGCCGCACGGGCCAGTCGACGAAAGGGGCGACCCATCTGATCAAGGTCGCCGCGGAGGCCGTGCTCGGAAAGCGGCAGGGCATGGATGTCTTCGGTACGGATTACCCCACGCCGGACGGAACCTGCATTCGCGACTACATCCACGTCAGCGACCTGGCGAACGCTCATCTGAAGGCACTTGAACGCATGCGCGCCGGCGGCGGCTCGATCGTCGCCAACTGCGGCTATGGTCGCGGTTTCTCGGTGCTGGAGGTACTGAACCGGGTCAAGGAGGTTGCGGGGGTGGACTTTCCTGTGCGGATCTCCGGCCGGCGCCCGGGCGATGCCGTCTCGATCGTCGCCAACCCCGCGGTGGCGATGCAGGAGTTGAACTGGCAGCCGAAACACGACGATCTTGCCTTCATCGTCCGCACCGCGCTTGACTGGGAAGATCACCTCGCGCGCCGCAACCAGATCTGACGCGCGCGGCGCCGCCAGGCGCGGCGTCTTACTCGCCGAGACGCTCCGCCTCATAGGCGATCGAATGCTGGATCAGCCTGTTCCACAGATCGTCGTAGAACATTTCGTCGAGGCCCAAGCGGCGCGCGTTTTCACGCGCATTGGCGCGGACCTCCTCGACGCGGGCCGGAATGTCGGCCTTCAGGCCAAGGACAGCCTTGATCTCCGCAGCGCGGCCAATAAAGGTCCAGCGCTCGGCGAACAACTGCATCAGGGCGCAGTCGATGCGGTCGATGTTTTCGCGGATTTCCGCCATGGTCCGGCAGTCGGCTGCTGTCTCTGGCATTTCCTGTCTCCACTCTTGTTTGCGTGCGCGCGCCTCGCGGTCGTCGCGGTTGGCTGTAACAAAGCGGGAGGAGAGAGGAAAGATGAAAGCGCCTGCGGGCGGCGGCGGCGTGCCACATAGGGACCGCGCGAAAGACAGGGAGGGTGCGGTCCTGTTCCTGTTTTCCGGCGGTCCCGTATGCTGGCCAAGGACAACCTAGAATACGAAGCTTGAGCGAGCCTTAAATTAACAGGCACTAAAGGGTTGCATTTGGAGTGGCGGGCTTACCTTAGGTGAGGCGAGTGGGCCGCTTGCAGGGGTGCAGCGACGGAACGGCAGCAGGACACCGCCGCCTCAAGCGCCCAGCGCGACTTTGATGACAAGGCCGACAAGGGCGACGGCTGCGACGCCGGCGATCCAAAGGCCTGCAAACCACATAAGCTTTCGACCGGCTCCGCCCGCCGCCATCAGTGATATCCTTCTTCCGGATCCATCTTGCCGCGAAAGACCCAGTAGGCATAGGCCGTATAGGTCAGGATGATTGGCACCAGCACGATGGTGCCGACGAGCAGAAAGACCAGGCTCTCCTCCGGTGCCGCGGCTTCCCAGATCGTCAGCGAGGTGGGGACGATGTAGGGGTAGAAACTGATCCCGATGCCGGCAAAGCCGAGTATGAACAGGCCGAGCGCCGCGAGGAAGGGCTGGCTGTCGTGTTCGCTGCGCAAGCCGCGAAGCAGAAGGAGAAAACACCCCAGCACGAGCAGGGGAACGATCACGCTGAAGATGGCGGTCGGCCAGCCGAACCAGCGATTGAGGTAGGCGGGCTCGAGGAAGGGTGTCCAAAGGCTGAAGACACCCATCGCGACAAGCGTTCCGATTGCAGCGCGAAGCGCATGAACGCGGGCGCGCGCAGCAAGGTCGCCGGTTGTCTTCATCACCAGCCAGGTGGAGCCGAGCAGCGCGTAACCGACCAGTAGCGCCACGCCGGTGGCGATCGAGAACGGTGTCAGCCAGTCCCACCAGCCGCCGGCATAGGTCCGGTTTTCAACCGGGATGCCCTGGACCAGAGCGCCGAGCGCGATCCCCTGGGCAAAGGTGGCGACCATGGAGCCGCCGGCGAAGGCGCCGTCCCAGAGGAACTCGGCGCGCCGGGTCCGCCACCGGTACTCGAACGCGACACCTCGAAAGATCAGCCCGAGCAGCATCGCGATGAGCGGCATGTAGAGGGCCGGCAGGATCGTTGCATAGGCGAGCGGAAAGACGGCCATCAGCCCGCCGCCGCCCAGCACCAGCCAGGTTTCGTTGCCGTCCCAGACGGGTGAGACCGAGTTCATCATCACGTCGCGGTCGTGCTTTTCTGGAAAGAAGGGGAAGAGGATGCCGACACCGAGATCGAACCCGTCGAGAACGACATAGGCCAAGACCGCAAAGGCGATGATCGCGGCCCAGATGAAGGGAAGGTCGATCGTCATGGCGCGCTCCCCTTGTGGCTTTGCGCCGGCGTGATGCCGGCCGAGCGAATCGGACCCTCCTCCAGCTCCGGCATCGGGTCTCGCGGCAGGCGCGCCATCAGGCGCAGGATGTAGAAGGTGCCGGCGCCGAAAACGAGGAAGTAGACGATGACGAAGGCCGTCAGCGAGGTTGCCACCGCGGGGGCATCGACCGGCGAGTGCGATTGCGCCGTCAACAACTGCCCGTACACGGTATAGGGTTGCCGGCCGACCTCGGTCGTCACCCAGCCGCAAAGGACGGCCACGAACCCCGCCGGCCCCATCAGGACCGCGGCGCGATGCAGCCAGCGGTTCGAGGCGAGAGTTCCACGCCAGCGGCACCACAGCGACCATCCCCCGATGCCGAGCAACGCAAAGCCGATTGCGACCATGACGCGGAAGGACCAGAAGATGACCGCGACCGGCGGTTCCAGTTCGTCGGGCACGGTGTCTAGCCCGTCGAGTGGCGCATCGAGACTGTGCTTGAGGATGAGGCTGGAGAGTTTCGGGATTTCGATCGCGTAGTCCACCCGCTTTTCCGCCTCGTTGGGAATGCCGACGAGGATGAGCGGCGCGCCGTTCGGATGGCTCTGGAAGTGGCCCTCCATGGCCATGATTTTCGTCGGCTGGTGTTCGAGCGTGTTGAGGCCGTGCAGGTCGCCGGCAAAGATCTGGATCGGCGCGACGATCGCCGCCATCCACATGGCCATCGAGAACATGGTGTACGAGCGACGGTAGGCCGTGTTCTCCAGCAGGTGCCACGCGCCGACACCGCCGACCACGAAGGCGGTGGTCAGGTAGGCGGCGAGCACCATGTGCACGAGCCGGTAGGGGAAGGACGGACTGAAAATGATCGTCCACCAGTCCGTTGGAACGAACTGTCCGGCGCCATTCATGGCGAACCCGACGGGGGTTTGCATCCAGGAGTTCGCCGCGAGGATCCAGGTGGCCGAGATCAGCGTGCCGAGCGCCACCATGCAGGTGGCCAGGAAGTGCAACCCGGGACCGACCCGATTCAGTCCGAACAGCATGATGCCGAGGAAGCCGGCTTCGAGGAAGAAGGCCGTCAACACCTCGTAGCCCATCAACGGCCCGATGATCGGACCGGTCTTGTCCGAGAACACGGCCCAGTTCGTGCCAAACTGGTAGGTCATGACGATGCCCGACACCACGCCCATGCCGAAGGCGAGCGCGAAGATCGTCTTCCAGAAGTTGAACAGCTCCAGATAGACCTCGTCCTTCTTCCAGAGCCAAAGGCCGTTGAGTACCGCCAGGTAGCTGGCCAGGCCGATCGAGAAGGCCGGAAAGATGATATGGAACGACACCGTGAAGGCGAATTGGAGGCGGGCCAGCAGAGCGGTGTCGAACATCATGCATCCTTCCTCGGCCAGTCGGGGCGGGCGAAAGCAAGCCGCGGGTCGGTGCGGACATACAATGAATGTGGCGCGGAGCGGGGAAACGTCAATTCCGAGGGGAACGACAGGTTGTCGCACGTTATCGCGTGAAGGAACGTCGGCGGGGCGCGTGCGACGCTCTGCGCCAGCATTCGCAAGGATGCTCGGCGCAAGCGCTCACTTCAGGGGCATTTGCCGCCCGCGCTCCTGCCCTCCTTGGCGCTCGACGCAGCGCCCATCGGTCACAGCGCACGGTCTTTTCCCGATCGATCCGGACTTCATCCGGGCGTAACCACCATTGTCCGGCCATTCGTCGACCTGGACGAAATGGGGTAAGCCGAAGCTTTGCGGAAAGGCGGAGGCAGCGATTGCGGACACCGCCAGAACCGCAGCGGCAACGACAAGGCGTTTCATATCGAGGTCCTCGGCGCAAAGGCCCCGTGCCGCGTGTGGGGCAGTTCACTGTATTTTAATAAAGCCTGATATAAAAGGATCATTGACCTAAGCGCGATCCGTCCAAGGCAGTGCAGCGAAGCGCCGGTCAGAGGTCGTCGAAGGATGCCCCGCCCGACGGAGCGGGTGAGAAAACGTCTGATCTGATTGCGGGACCAACGTTCTCTCGTCGGTACGAAGGGGCCCCGATCAACCGCCAGCCGCAGGCGGTCATTCGGGGACCGATGTCAGCGCGTGCGGGATCAGTTCTTCTGCGATCCCGCTTGAACCGGTTTGGCGGAAGGGTCGGCGCAGCGCCGCACCGTCTTGACGCCGAACTTGCAAGTCTGCAATTCGACCGAGCCGGTCATGGTATTGTCTATCATGCTTTCATTGGACGCGATGATCGGATCTCCGAACCTTGCGCGATCAAAATCTGCGGTCACTGCAAATGCACCAGTGGCCGAAACGGCCACGACAGCAATCGATACAACGAATGTCTTCATGGTGAGGTCCTTTGATTGCGGGGAACATCGGACATCCTCGTGCAGCAAACGAATCATATGCGCCAAAGGCGGGTTGTGTTAAGTGGGGTGTCAAACGAAGAATCGTCACGTTTTAGTGATCGCTGAAAAATGGCGAGCCGATCTGGTCCCTCCAAGCCGCAAAGACCGCCGTGCGCCTACGTCGAACGGATGGGCGTGCCCCAGGCGGGCCGTGAAAATGGAGCCGCTTCCGGTTTCGCCTACCTCAAAAGAAAAGCGGCGCATTCTTTAGCGCCGCTGTTACAAAGGATAGCCCTTACCCGGTCTCAGGCCGGCCTGAGATAGCTCTCGGCGAGCTCCGTCCAGAAGGCGGCGCCGATTGGCAATAGGTCGTCGTTGAAGTTGAAGCCGGGATGATGCAGCGGCTTTTCCTGGTCCGACACCTTGGCGCCGAGGAAGAAGTAGCTGCCGGGGCGCTCCTTCAGCATGTAGGCGAAGTCTTCGCTGCCCATGAACGGTCGCGGCAGATCGACCACCTGGTCGGCGCCGGCGAAGCGGATGGCGAGATCGCGCAGCAGGTCGGTTTCGGCCTTGTGGTTGACGGTGGCGTCATAGCTGCGCCGGTAGTCGACCGTCGCCGTCATCGCGTAGCTTTCGGCCTGACGCTCGGCGATCAGGCGGATTCGACGTTCCAGCTCGTCGCGGACGCCGGGATCGAAGGACCGGATGCCGACGACGATTTCGGCCCGCTCCGGGATGATGTTGCTGGCCGAACCGCTGTGAAAAGAGCCCACGGTGACGACAGTCGGGTCGAGCGGATGGATGTTGCGCGATACGATCGACTGCAGCGCCATGATGATCGAGGCGCCGGCGACGATCGGATCGGCCGTGTCCTGCGGCTCGGCCCCATGGCCACCGCGACCGTTGACCGTGATGCGCGCCTCGTCGACGGCGGCCATGATCGGCCCGTCTCGCAAGGCGAACTGGCCGAAGGGCAGGCCCGGCTCGTTGTGAAGCGCAAAGACGGCATCGCACGGGAAGCGGTCGAACAGGCCTTCCTCCACCATGATCTTCGCGCCGCCGAAATTCTCTTCCGCCGGCTGGAAGATCAGGTGGACCGTGCCGTCGAAGTTCTTCCGCTCCGCAATCGCCCGTGCCGCACCGAGCAACATGGCCGTGTGGCCGTCGTGGCCGCAGGCGTGCATCAGGCCGGGCGTCTTGCTCGCGTAGGGCAGGCCGGTCTCCTCGTGGATCGGCAGGGCGTCGATGTCGGCACGAATGCCGATCGATTTGCGGCTGCTGCCGTTCGACAGCGTTGCCACCAGGCCGGTCTTCGCCAGTCCGCGCGTCACCTTGTAGCCATAGCTTTCCAGATGCCGTGCGATCACGTCCGAGGTGCGCACTTCCTCCAGCCCGAGTTCCGGATGGGCATGCAGGTCATGGCGGATGGCGACCAGTTCCGGGATGGCATTGGTGAGGGAAGCGCGAATGTTCATGTCAGGCACCACGAGTTGGGATCTTGTTTTCGAGATAGCGGAACCCGACAACGAGGATCGCTGTCAAGCAAAGATAGATCAGCGCCAGCAGGAGCAGGGGCTCGTAGGTCAGGTAGGTCATCTGCCGGACCTTGGAAATCACGGCATAGACGTCGATGACGGTGATGGTGGCGACCAGCGGGGTCGATTTCAGCTGCAGCACCGTCTCGCCGTTCAGCGTCGGCAGCGCCCGATGGATTGCGCGCGGCAGCCAGATGCGGCGGAAGACCTTCCAGCGGCTCATGCCATAGGCACGGGCGGCCTCCAGCTCGCCTGCGGGCACGCCGGCGAAGGCGCCGCGCATCACCTCGCCCTCATAGGCGGCGAACGAGATCGTCAGGGCCGCGACGCCATAGGGCCAGGCCTCGCGCAGATAGGGCCAGAGAAAGGACTCCCGGATCGCCGGGAACTGCGGAAACAACGACCCCAGGCCGTAGTAGAGCAGCCATAGCTGAAGCAAGAGCGGCGTGCCGCGGATGACCGTGCAGAAGCCTCTGGCGAGCATCTTCAGCGGCCAGGGACCGGTGACCTGCACGAGGCCGATTGGCAGGGCGAAGAGAAAGCCGAGAATGCAGGTGCTGAAAAGCATCAGCAGCGTGACGCCGACGCCGGCCAGCAGCCGGCCACCATACTCCGGCACCCAGTCCCAGCGCATGAACCAGACGACGCAGAAAACCATGATTGCCGCGACGGCCATCAGCGCGATCCGGTGCGGCTTGAAAAAGCTCTGCCGGTTCGGCAGCTCGGTGAGCGCCATGGCGTCGATCGTGTTGCCCTCGCTCATCATGCCGCCGCCACCATGCCGCGGCGTGCGCGGGCTTCAATCATGCGGATGAGCACGTTCGAGACGAGCGTGAGGGCTAGATAGAGGGCACCGGCGGCGCAGAAGAACAGCAGATATGCCTTGGTGCTGCCGGCCGCCTGGCGCGTCACCAGCGTCAACTCGCTGAAGCCGACGACGGCGAGCAGCGCGGTGTCCTTTGTAGCGATCAGCCAGAGATTGGAGAGGCCGGGGATGGCATGCGGCAGCATGGCGGGCAGCGTCACGCGCCGCATGATCTGGCCGGGCGACATGCCGAAGGCGCGGGCAGCCTCGATCTGCCCGGCCGGCACGGCCTTGATCGCCCCGCGCAGCACCTCGGTCGAATAGGCGCCCTGCACGACGCCGATGACAAAGATGCCGGCCGCAAGCCCGCTGATGTCGACGGGGCCGGAGCCGATCGCCGACATCAGTTGGTTCAGCAGATCCGTGCCCGCATAGTACAGGAGCAGGATCAGCACGAGTTCCGGAATGGCCCGCACGAGGGTCGTGTAGACCTCGAGCAGATCCTTCAGCACGGGTCCGCCATAGAGCTTGCCGAAGGCGCCGCCGGTTCCGAGCGCGAGCCCGAGTGCATAGCCGCCGACCGCGATCTTGATCGAATTGAGAAGCCCCCCGAGAAGCACGCCGCCCCAGCCGGGCGGGTCGAGCGCCAGGAGGCTCCAATTGATCAAACTACCGGGATCGGTCGCCATGAACCTTGTATCCGTATCAATCCGGCCGGTCGCCCGGCGGAAGCATCGTTGACAGTATCAGAAAGCCGCGCCGCGCTTCTTGCGGCGCGGGTCGTGACAGATCATTCGCCGTAGATGTCGAAGCTGAAGTACTTCTTCGAGAACTCGGCGTAGGTGCCGTTATCGCGGATCGCCTTGATAGCAGCGTTGAGCTTGGCCTTCAGGTCATCCTCGCCCTTGCGCAGCCCGATGCCGGTGCCGACGCCCAGGATCGCCGGATCGTCCTTCACAACGCCCTTCATCTCGCAGCACGCCTTGCCTTCCTCCGTCTTGAGGAAGTCTTCGAGCGGAATCAGATCGGCCTGGATCGCGTCGATGCGCCCGGCGACCAGATCCTGGTTCGCCTCGTCCTGTGTCTGGTAGATCTTCACGGTCGAGCCATTGCCGCTGAAATACGTGTTTGCGTAGACTTCCTGCGTGGTCGAGACCTGAACGCCGATCGTCTTTCCGGCGAGGCCTTCCGGCGTGGGTTCGAACGAAACCCCCTTCGTGCCGATGACGCCGCTCGGGGTCTTGTAGTACCGATCGGTGAAATCGATGGTTTTCATCCGTTCTTCGGTGATCGTCATCGAGCCGATGATGACGTCGATCTTCTTCGACGTCAGCGCCGGAATGATGCCGTCCCACGCGACCGGGGTCAGGACGCAGTCGAGCTTGGCTTCGGCGCACAGCGCCTTTTGAAAGTCGATCTCCCAACCTTGCCAGTTGCCCGTTGAATCCGGCGAGGTGAACGGCGGATAAGGTTCGGCCGCCAGGCCGACCTTGATCGTTTCCGCGGCTGCGGCGCCTGCGGCACCGATTCCAAGCGCGGCTGCCATCGCCAGGATTTTCGCAGTCTTTTTCATGCTGTTCCCTTGTTTTGAGCAGTTCAAAGGTCGCGGGGCTGGCGCGCATCCCTCCCGACGCGCGCCAGCCGACAGGGATCAGCCGCCGTAGACGTCGAAGTCGAAGTACTTCTTGGTGATGGCATCATAGGTGCCGTTTTCACGGACCGCCTTGATCGCGGCGTTGAGCTTGGCTTTCAGTTCATCTTCGCCCTTGCGCAGACCGACGCCGACACCGGCACCGAGGATGGCCGGATCATCCTTGACGAGCCCCTTGAGCTCGCAGCAGTCCTTGCCCTGTTCGGTCTTCAGGAAGTCGCTGAGCGCGATGGAGTCGGCCTGGACGGCGTCGAGGCGGCCGGCGGCCAAGTCATTGTTGGCTTCGTCCTGGGTCTGGTATTCCTTCAGCGTCGACGTCGCGCCGAAATAATGGTTGGCGTAGGCTTGGTGAATGGTCGCAACCTGCACGCCGATCGTCTTTCCGGCCAGGCTCTCCGGAGTTGCGTCGAATGCTACCCCCTTGGGACCGATGATGCCGGTGGGCGTGTTGTAGTACTTGTCGGAGAAGTCGATCGTCTTCTGGCGTTCGGCCGTGATCGACATCGAGCTCATGATCATGTCGATCTTGCCGGAGGTGAGCGCCGGGATGATGCCGTCCCAGGCCACCGGGGTCAGCACGCATTCAAGCTTGGCCTCGGCGCAGACCGCGTTCATGAAGTCCACTTCCCAGCCTTCCCACTTGCCGGCGGCATCGGGTGCGGTGAACGGCGGATAGGGCTCGGCGGCAACACCGACCTTCAGCTCCGCGGCGGCGGCGCCGGTGATACCCGCCAGGCCGAGGACGGCGGCCAGTGCGATTGTTTTCAAGGCAGTCTTCATGCTTTTTCCCCTCTGTTGGTTATTTATACTTTCAGTGGATGGAGCTGATAAACTTCTTCAATCGTTCCGATTTCGGTGCGCCGAAGATCTCTTCGGGCGGGCCCTGCTCCTCGATCACGCCATTGGCAAGAAAGACGATGTGGTTGGCCACGTTGCGGGCAAACTTCATCTCGTGCGTCACGAGGATCATCGTGCGCTTTTCCTTCGCCAGGTCGCCGATGACGGTCAGCACCTCTCCCACCAGTTCCGGATCGAGCGCCGAGGTCGGCTCGTCGAAGAGCATCACGTGCGGCTGGACGGCGAGCGCCCGGGCGATTGCCGCGCGCTGCTGCTGGCCGCCGGACAGGAAGGCGGGGTAGGCGTCGCGTTTCTCGAACAGGCCGACGCGGCGAAGGATCGCCTCGGCGCGCTCGATCGCCTGGGCCTTCTGCTCGCCCAATACATGCACGGGCGCCTCGATGACGTTTTCGAGGATCGTCATGTGCTGCCAGAGATTGAAGCTTTGGAACACCATTCCGAGCCGCGAGCGGATGCGCTGCACCTGCTTCCGGTCGGCCGGAATGAGGCCGCCATGGCCGTCCTTCTTCATCGCGATCGTTTCGCCGTGGATCGTCACGGAGCCGGCGCTCGGAAGCTCCAGCATGTTGATGCAGCGAAGGAATGTGGACTTGCCGGAACCGGATCCACCGATGATGGCGATGACGTCGCCTTCGCGTGCCGTGAGGGAAACCCCTTTTAGGACCTCGAGCGGTCCGAAGCGCTTGTGCAGGTTTTCGACTGCGATTGCCTCGGCGCGATCCGTCATCGGACAGATTTCTCCGCACGGCAGAACACGGCATGACTCATGCGCATTTCTTCCCCTGTTTTTCTTCGCACACCGTGCCATTGCAGCCGGCTGCGCTTCTTCGTGCGGGCATCTTCGGCTCGTCACGTCCTTCCATTGACACCATCGTTACACTTGTGGCGTAATTGTTCAAGCGTATAATAACCGTCGTTGCCGACTTTTTGTCTGGTACCGCCAAAACACCTTTCCGACCAAAGGAGTAGCAATGTCTGCGTTCGGTTCCCAGGAAATGTCGGCCCCGCTCCAACGTGTGCTGATGCGCCGTCCCGGCCCGAGTCTGGTCGCCGCAGATCCGTTGAAATGGCACTACGGACCGACATTCGACGGGCAGAAGGCGCTGCGCCAATATGCGGAATTCACCCGACTTGTGGAAAAGTCGGGGACGGAGATCATCTGGCTGGAAGATGCCGGCGACGGGCTCGCCGATGCCATGTTCACGCACGACCCGTCGCTTATGTCCGACCACGGCGCCATCATCCTGCGCATGGGCAAGCCGCTTCGGGCGAACGAGACCGAACTGCACGAGAAGGCCTATGCCGAGCGGCAGATCCCAATCCTGGGCCGGATCGAGGCGCCGGGCACGGTCGAGGGCGGCGACTGCATCTGGCTCGATGCGAAGACGCTCGTCGTCGGCCGCGGCGTGCGCACCAATCAGGAGGGGATCGATCAGTTGACCGGCCTGCTCGCCCCGCATGGCATCTCGGTTCTGGCCTATGACCTGCCGCTCTGGCAGGGCGAGGAGGCGTGCCTGCACCTGATGAGCGTGATGAGCCCGTTGGCCGGCGACCTCGCACTCGTCTTCGCGCCGCTGCTGCCGGCGGCCTTCTATCAGCTTCTCAAGAGGCGCGGCATCCGCCTGATCGAGGCGCCGGCCGACGAGTTCCATGCCAGCAACGGCCTGAGCCTCAACGTTCTTCCGACCCGGCCGAACGAGGTTATCATGGTTGCCGGCTTCCCCAAGACGAAGGCGGCGATGGAGGCTGCCGGCTGCACCGTCGAAACCTTCGAGGCCGACGCGCTCTGCATCGCCTGCGAGGGCGGGCCGACCTGCCTCACCCGGCCGGTCCTCAGGCGGGCGGCATGACGAGACGTCCCTTCCATCGCGCGCCCGAGAGCGAACGCCGACACGATCTGATCGAGGCGACGCTGGACTGCATCGCCGAATCCGGCTTGCAGGGCGCGACGGTGCGCCAGATCGCCATCAAGGCCGGAGTGACGGCCGGGCTGATCCGGCACTATTTCTCCTCCAAGGAGCATATTCTCCAGGAGGCCTACCGGGTGGTGATCGCCCGGCTGACGGAAAAGGCCGAGCGCGTGACCGGCGACCCGGAGGAGCGGCTGCGCTCGTTCATCGTCATCAACCTGACGGAACCGGTTGCGAACAGCCGCAGCTTGTCGCTCTGGGCCTCGTTCATCAGCCAGGTCAGCGTCGATCCGATGCTTTCGGCCATCCACCGCGAAGGCTACCTCAGTTTCCGCAATGCGCTGGAGGGGTTGATTGCCGACTTCCTGGCGAGCAAGGGGCAGGATGCAAGCCCGGCGCGCTGTCGGGCGCTAGCCATTGCGATAAACGGGCTGCTCGACGGCCTCTGGCTGGAAGGTTGCCTGGCGGGGGACCTTTTTGAGGAACGCGAACTGGTAAAAATCGCCCTCGATTCCGTCGAGGCGTTGGTGGGTGTGCCGATCGGTTTGCCGAAGGCAATGGAGTAGAAATGGAGAGGACGACGATGCGCTATGCATCCATCACGGATCGGCTGGCGAGCCTGGGCTCGGAGAAGTGGGCGGTACACGCGGAAGCGCGCTGTCGCAAAAGCAAGGGCGAGCCGATCATCGAACTGACGATCGGCGAACCCGATATGCCCCCGCATGAGAGCCTCATTGCCGAAGCAACGCGGGCAATGCATGCCGGTCGCTACCGCTATTCCAACGGCCGCGGCGAGCCGTCCGTGGTTGAAGCGCTGGTTCGCAAGTACAAAAAGCGCCGCGCCGATGTGACCAGCGCCAACGTGCTCTGCTTTCCCGGCACGCAGACGGCCCTCTTCGCCGTCATGCTCGGGCTTGTCGAAAAGGGCAATGCCGTTCTGGTGGGAGACCCGCTTTATGCAACCTACGAAGGCGTCATTCGCGCCACCGGGGCCGATCAGGTGACGGTGCCGCTGCGCCCGGACAAGGGCTTTCACATGCAGGCGGAGGACCTGGAGCGGGCGATCACGCCTGAATGCCGCGTGCTGCTGCTCAACACGCCGCACAATCCGACCGGCGCGGTGCTGACCGCTGCCGAGATCGCGGCGATCGGCGAAGTCTGCCGCAAGCACGATCTCTGGATCGTTTGCGACGAGGTCTATGAGGAACTGGTCTTCTCCGGCAGCTTCGCTTCCCCCTTCGATGATCCCGGCCTGGCCGAACGCACGATCGTCTGCTCGTCGATCTCGAAGTCGCATGCCGCTCCCGGGTTCCGAAGCGGTTGGGCGATCGGACCGGAGGAATTCACGAGCCGGCTGCTCTCGGTTTCCGAGACGATGCTCTTCGGTGCGCAGCCCTTCATTGCCGACATGACGGCCTTTGCACTGGACAATCCTATCGATACCTCGGCCCGGATGCGGACATCCTACGAGAGCCGCGCCGAGCGGATCGTGACGGTTCTGTCCAAGGCGCCGGGGCTGGTCCCGCTGATGCCGGAGGCCGGCATGTTCATCGTTGTCGACGTCTCGGGCACCGGCATGAGCGGAGAGGAGTTCGCATGGGCCCTGCTCGACGAGGAGCAGGTCGCCGTCATGCCCGGAGCCTCTTTCGGAGACAGGGCCGCCGACTTCATCCGCATCAGCCTGACGGTGCCGGAAGACCAGATTGAAGAGGCCAGCCGGCGAATTTCCGCCCTGGCGACGCGTTCGAATTGCAGGAAGGAAAAACGGGCATGACGAGACCAAAAACAGTCGGCGAGGCGATGGTCGATCTCCTCGAGGCGAATGGCGTCGAGGTGGTCTTCGGTATCCCGGGCGTCCACACGGTCGAACTTTACCGGGGGCTTGCCACCTCCAGGATCCGGCATATCACGCCGCGCCATGAGCAGGGCGCAGGCTTCATGGCCGACGGCTACGCCCGCGTAACGGGGAAACCCGGCGTGGCCCTCGTCATCACCGGCCCGGGCCTGACCAACACCATCACGGCCATGGCGCAGGCCCGCCAGGATTCGGTGCCGATGCTGGTGATTTCGGGTGTCAACCGGCGCAACTCGCTCGGCCACGGCCGCGGTCTGCTGCACGAGCTGCCGGACCAGGCAGCAATGATGAAGAGCTTTGCGCTTTATTCGCACACGCTGGTCGATCCCGCCGACCTGCCCTCGGTGATCGCGCAGGCCTTCTCGGTCATGGCCTCCGCGCGACCGGGTCCGGTCCACATCGAGATCCCGACGGATGTCATGCCGCTTCCGGCCGGCGAGTTTGTGGCAAAGGCGACCCGGGCGGCACGCCCCAGCCCGGATTCCACGACGCTGACGGAGCTGGCCGGGCTTTGCAACCAGGCAAAACGCATCGTGCTGATGTGCGGCGGCGGTGCTGCCTCGGCGGACAGGGCGGTGACGGCGCTGGCCGAAAGACTGGACGCTCCGGTGGTGCTGACGACGAATGCCCGCGGCATGCTGTCCGGCCACCCGCTGCGGGTGCCGGCAAGTCCGAGTCTGAAGGGCCCCCGCGCACTGATCGCCGAGGCCGACCTCGTCATTGGCTTCGGCACGGAGATGGGGCAGACGGACTACGATATGTATGCCGACGACGCCTTCCCGGTGCTGAAGAAGTTTGTGCGGGTCGACATCGACGCCCAGCAGCTGGCACGGGAGCCCCGGGCCGACCTGCCGGTGCTGTCGACGGTGCAATCGGCGATTGACGGCATCCTGCCCTTGCTGTCGGCGCATAACGCCGAGGGCGCGCAGCGGGCACGCACAACGCGCGAGGCCGCCTGGGGCGAGCTTTCGCCGAAGATCCAGACGGAGATCGGCGTGATCGGCATGATCTACAAGGCGCTGCCGGATGCGATCGTCGTTGGCGATTCCACCCAGGCCGTTTATGCCGGCAACCTCTATCTTGACGTCTCACGACCAAAGAGCTGGTTCAACGCCGCCACCGGCTACGGCGCGCTCGGCTACGGCGCGCCGGCAGCGGTCGGGGCCGCGATCGGCGCTCCCGACCGTCCGGTCGTTTGCCTCACCGGTGATGGTGGCTTCCAGTTCTCGCTGGCTGAAATCGGCTCGGCGGCGGATGCCGGCGCAAAGGTCATCTTCCTCGTCTGGAACAATGACGGCTACCAGGAAATCGAGAATTACATGGTCGAGAACGGGATCGAGCCGGAAGGCGTGAAGCCCTCGGCGCCCGACTTCCTCGATATCGCGAAGGCCTACGGGGTTCCTGCCGTCCGGCTCTCGGACGTGGCGGAATTCGGTCCTGCCTTGCAGGCGGCGGCCGGGCGAAACGGCCCGAGCCTGATCGAGATCCACCAGACACGAACCAAAGGCGCGACCGCCTGAATTCACGGCGAGACGAGCGGCGGCGCGAGTTGCCGCTCGCCTTCGCCCGCTGGAACTCCCGGCCGCTATCCGGAGCGGATCGCCTGCCAGAAGGCTTCCACGATCGGCCGGCCCGTCGCGGCGTGGCGGTAGATGCGGATCTGCGCTTCCAGGTCCCAGGCGGGATCATCGCTCGCCCGTATCAGGCTTCCTTCCGCCAGTTCCTGGCGGATGAGGCTTTCCGGCAGCCAGGCAAGCCCCCAGCCGGCCAGCGCCATCGTCTTCAGGCCGATCGAGATCGTGTTCTCGTGCACGATCCGTCGCGTGAAGGTCGGCCGTGCCGCAAAATGCTTCGACAATGCGACGCCGAAGAAGGAGAAGTCGCCATAGCTCAGGTAGGGAACGGGTTCTCCGCTTTCGATTGCCGCGTCAAGTGTCTGAACGCCGGCGTCAGCGCGGCAGACTGGAATGACCCGCTCCGTCCCAAGCACGCAGTAGGGGAAAAGCTTTGAGTCCAGCAGAAACGGCACGGCGGGGTGGGCATAGGTCAGGAGGAAATCCGCCTCTCCATCCACCAGCGTGCCGATATTGTCCTCGATCCCGCCCTTGTCGGGGCTGAGGCGGGAGCGAATGCCGCTCAGCCTCTTGGCCACGGAGTTGAGCCACTCCGGGAAGAACGTCACCGTCAGCGTGTGGAGCGCCGAAAAGGTGAGCGTCTGGTCGTTCTTGTGCGGGCGCAGTGCGTCGCGGGTGGCGTAGAAATTCCGGATCGTTTCCTGTGCGACCGGCAGGAACGTCCTTCCTTCGCGGGTCAGCTCGGCAGGAAAGGTCGCGCGGCTGACGAGCGTCACCCCGAGCCAGACCTCAAGCTGTTTTATCCGCCGGCTGAACGCTGACTGCGTGACGTTGCGCTCTTCCGCGGCTCGCGAAAAGCTGAGTGTCTGTGCGAGAGTCGTGAAATCCTCAAGCCATTTCAATTCCATGGGGCGACGTTCTCTCCTTCGTGCGGATGTGTCTTACCTATCAAAGAGCCGGAAGCCATCCTATGCAGAAAATGCATAAATCTTGAAAAACAAAGCATTGGCCAGGCAAAGGCCTTTTCCATAGCGTTCGGTCCGGGAGCTTTTCATCTCAATTTACCGAGGTTTTCGCCTTGACCAGGACCGTTTACGTGAACGGGCAGTACCTGCCCGAACACGCTGCACAGATTTCGATATTCGATCGCGGTTTTCTCTTTGCCGACGGCATTTACGAGGTAAGCGCCGTGATCGACGGCCGGCTCGTCGACAACGACCTGCACCTTGCCCGCCTGGAGCGGTCGCTCGGGGAAATCATGATTCCGATGCCGCTTCCGGTCGCCGAGATCATCAAGGTCCAGGCGGAACTGATCCGCCGCAACGATCTGCGCGAAGGCGTCGTCTATCTGCAGGTGACGCGTGGCGCGGCCGACCGCGACTTTGGCTTCGCCGAGGGCATGCAGCCGACTTTCGTTGCCTTCACCCAGGCGAAGAACCTGCGGGCTGCCGCATCGGTGCAGGATGGCGTTGCAGTGGATCTGATGGAAGATCAGCGCTGGGCACGTCGGGACATCAAGACGGTGATGCTGCTCGCGCAGGTGCTGGCGAAGAAGCGGGCGAAGGGCAGGGGCTTCCACGAGGCCTGGTTGGTGGAGGACGGCTTCGTCACCGAAGGGGCGTCCTCGACGGCTTACATCGTCACCGCAGACGGCAAGATCATCGTCCGCCCGAACTCCCATGCCGTCCTGCCAGGCTGCACGCGGCAGGCCATCATGAAAATTGCGGAAGAGCTGGGCGTTTCGATGGAGGAACGCCGGTTCACGGTCGAGGAGGCCTATCAGGCCAAGGAAGCCTTCCTCACCAGCGCATCCAGCCTTGTGACCCCGGTCATAAGATTAGCGGATCGCACGATCGCGGACGGCAAGCCCGGTCCGATCACGCGCCGCTTGCAGGCCGTCTATCTCGAGCTCGCCCTGAAGAACTCCGAGCCGCTCCTATAGACGCCAATCCTCTCAAGCGAACGACCATAAAGGAAGGGAACCATGACCATCTCCAAGATCACCAAACGCGTCGCGACCGGCGCGCTGCTCGCCGCCTCGCTGGCGCTTTCCGCCGGCACGGCAATGGCTGCGGAGGGCTACGGCGATTGCCCGCTGACCGGCCAGAAGGGCACCGCCTCGATTACCCCGGCGGTTCCGGGCCAGTTCACCGTCATCATCAACCTGCCGGCCGTCGGCCAGTTCAACGGCGACACGCCTGAGACGATCAAGGACGGCTTCGAGTTCTGCATGGCTGTCAACATCGCCCACCGCCTCGGCCTCGACAAGGTCAAGCTGGTCAACGCCTCGTTTGATTCGATCGTTGCCGGCCAGAACAAGGACTTCGACATCGCGCTGGCGCTGATCTCGGTCACCGAGCCACGCAAGAAGGTCGTGGACTTCTCCGTGCCTTACGCAACCTCCGACTACGGAATCGCCGCCAAGGCCGGCTCGACGCTGAACGAGGAAACCATCAAGACCAGCCACATGGGCACCCAGGCCGGCACGACGATGATCCCGTTCCTGCAGGAAACGCTGAAGGTCGAGAAGGTCGACGTGTTCGACGACACCGGCTCGATGTTCACCGCAGCCGCTGCAGGCAAGGTCGACGCGGTCATGACCGACCTCGGCATCGTCCTCGGGCAGGTTGCCAATTCGAACGGCAAGCTCGTCACGCTCGGCAAGTACTCCACCGGCGGCCAGACGGCCGGCATCTACCAGAAGGGCTCGCCCAACAATCCGATCATCGACAAGGTGATGGAAGAGCTGAAGGCCGACGGCACGTTGAAGCAGTTGGAGAAGGCTTACCTGTTGGAATCCTTCGGCGGCGTGTCGCCGGACGATATCCCGGCCTGGAAGCATTGAATCGAAAATAGAGAGACCCCATGACCATATCGGCTGTCGAAGCCGGGGGAGAGCGCGCCAGCAACTGGCGCGCTCGCAACCAGGTGAAAACCCACGGCAGACGCTCCCTCGTGGTGCTGATCTGCTCGATCGTCACGCTTCTGGCCGTCGTCTACACGGTCTATTCGATCCGTGACTACGTCCTGATCCAGGGCTGGACTGCAATGCCAGTCAACCTGGTCTCGATCCTTGCGGTCGTCCTGCCTGTCGTTGTGGCCGGGGTGGCGTTGCGGGCCGTATTCTTGTCGCGGCAGGCTGCCGGCTCCGCCGACATCTATCGCGGCCGCGAACTCGGCGCGAAGGCGTCCGACACCGCGTGGAAGGCGCTCGCCTATTCGGCCGCGCTGTTGATCATCTGCGCGCTCGCCGGGTTTCTCGTCGTCAACGACGCGGCGGTGAGCCGAACCTTCTTCGACGTCGGTCTGATCGCGAAATCCGCTGGCGCCGTGCTGAAGGCCTTCGGCACCAACGTCTTCATCTTCGTGGTTTCCTGCATCCTGATCCTGGTCTGGGCATTGGTCGTGGCGATCGCCCGCACCCTGCCGGGCGAGGCTGGCAAGCCGATCCGCACCATTGCCATCATCTACGGCGACCTGTTCCGTGGCCTGCCGGCGATCATCACCATCTATCTGATCGGTTTCGGCCTGCCGTTGACGGGGCTGCCGATCCTGAAGGACCTCTCGTCGAACGCCTATGCGATCATCGCGCTGACGCTGACCTACGGCGCCTATACGTCCGAGGTCTATCGCGCCGGCATCGAAAGCATCCATCCGAGCCAGATCGCCGCCGCCCGCTCCCTCGGCCTCTCCTATTTCAGGACGATGCGCTATGTCGTCGTTCCGCAGGCAGTGCGCGGCATCGTTCCGCCGCTGATGAACAACTGCATCAGCCTGCAGAAGGACACCGCGCTTGTCGCCATCATCGGCACGATCGATGCCTTCAACCAGTCGAAGATCATCGCCAGCAACTACTTCAACCTCTCCGCCGTCACCACGGTGGCGATCATCTTCATCGTCATCACCATTCCGCAGGCCCGCTTCGTCGACAAGCTGATCGAACGCGACCGCCGCAAGATGCGCTCGGGCATGTGAGGAAATCAGACATGGCACTCGTCGAAATCGACAAGGCATTCAAGCGCTACGGACCGGTCGAGGTCCTGGCCGGCATCTCGCTGGACATCGAGGAGCATCAGGTCGTCTGCCTGATCGGCCCGTCCGGGTGCGGCAAGTCCACGCTGCTTCGCTGCATCAACCGCCTGGAAACGATCCAGGAAGGGGAGATCCGCCTGCACGGCGACCGGGTCACCGGCCCGGGCGTCGACCTCGACATGCTCCGGCGCGAGATCGGAATAGTCTTCCAGGGCTACAACCTTTTCCCGCACATGACGGTGATGGAAAATGTCACCTTGGCACCGCTGAAGGTGCTAGGCATGGGCAGGAAGGAGGCGGTGGAGAAAGGGAAGGGGCTGCTTGCCCGCATCGGCCTCGATCACAAGGCGGACGAATACCCGGATCGCCTGTCCGGCGGCCAGCAGCAGCGCGTGGCGATCGTCCGCGCGTTGATGATGGACCCGACCTTGCTCCTGCTCGACGAGATTACCTCGGCGCTCGATCCGGAACTCGTTTCCGAGGTGCTGGACATCGTGCGCGATCTCGCCAAGAAAGGCATGACGATGGTGCTCGCCACCCACGAGATGGGCTTTGCCCGCGAGGTGGCCGACAAGGTCTGCTTCCTGCAGGGCGGCGTCGTCTACGAGGAAGGGCCGCCATCGCAGATCTTCGGCAAGCCGCAAGGCGAACGCACGCAGGCTTTCCTGAAGCGGATCATCGAAGCGGGCCGGCTTTGATCCGTTGCGCGGCGACCGACCGGCCGGGCCGATAAGGTTCCTCTGGCCTCTGGGTCTTCCTGATCCGGGGGCCTGTTGACGATGGCCGGCGGGCACAGCGGTCGCTTCACGCGATCCGTGAGCCGGCGCCAGCGCCATACTGGAGAGCAGAAGGGAGATGCCATGTCGATGGCAGCACGCAATTTCGGAATCGTCTGCGGGATCTTGCCGACCGGCGAGATGAACGCCATTACCGACGTGCCGGGGGTTCGCGTCGGCCACCACACGATCCGTGACGGCGACGTCAACACCGGCGTGACGGCGATCCTGCCGCATGGTGGCAATCTGTTCCGCAAGAAGGTGCTGGCGGCCAGCGAGGTGGTCAATGGCTTCGGCAAGTCCGCGGGCCTGGTCCAACTTGACGAAATCGGTACGATCGAGACGCCGATCCTGCTGACCAACACGCTCTCGGTCGGTACCTGCGTCACGGCGCTGGTGCGCGAGGCGATCGCCGCCAACCCGGATATCGGCCGCACCACCTCGACTGTCAACGCGGTGGTCGGCGAATGCAATGACGGGCCCCTGAACGACATCCAGGCGCTGGCCGTGACCGAGGAGCATGTTCGTCTCGCACTCGCGGATGCGCATGAGGGGGATGTTGCGGAAGGCAATGTCGGCGCGGGCACGGGCATGACCTGCTTCGGCTTCAAGGGCGGCATCGGCACGTCCTCGCGCCGGCTTGCCCTCGACGGCCAGGACTTTCACCTCGGTGTGCTCGTGCTTTCGAATTTCGGCCGTGTCGGCGACCTCGTGCTGCCGGACGGCCGCCGTCCCGATCCGCGCGCCAGGAATGAGGCCGAGAAGGGCTCGATCATGGTCGTGCTTGCCACCGACGTGCCGATGGAGCACCGGCAGTTGAAGCGCGTGACGCGCCGGTGTGGCGCCGGCATCGCCAGGCTTGGCGCCTTCTGGGGCCACGGCAGCGGTGACATCGCCATCGGTTTCACGACCGGGGTGACCATTGACCACGACGACTCCAAGGACTTTTTCCCGATGACCGCGCTGAACGAGGATCGGATCGACATGCTCTTCCGCGCCGCCACCGAGGCGACGCAGGAGGCCATCCTGAACTCGCTGTGTGCCGCCGAAGCCTTTCGCGGGAGGGGCGGGACCAAGCGGGCATCGTTGGCGGACTGGCTGCGCCAGCAGGGCTGATTGTCAAAAAAAGCCGGCGGGCGAACCCGCCGGAATTTTGCTCGGTCTCCAATCCGAGCAGGTGCAGTGACAAGCACCGTTAAAATGACGGTTGAAAGGCGCCATTTGTTCCCGGCATCATCCAAAATGATGAAGCTGGTCGGCGTCCGGCCGATGCCGATGTGCCTGGATAGGTCGCATGCATGACTTTACTCGCGTGATTCGTCAGAGGTGTTGCCGCAAGCAACCGTCGATGCGTTGAAAACCTGCGCTTTGCCGGTACCCTTCAATTACATTCTGCGCGCGTGGCGGAGCGCTAAGGCGCTGCGCTCATGGACTTGCCCAACACGGGACGCGTGGCCGGTCGCTTTGGCGTCCACGGCACGATCAGATGGAAACTTCAGCGTGATTCCGAACGCCAATCTTCTGGGCCATCTGCCCAAAGATTGACGGCAAACACGGAAGGAGCGTCGGCGCGATGCCCAAGAACGCGAGGTCTGGTGTGAGCGGCCTCGACGTGGGTGCGTTCCTCATCTGTGCAGCGTGTGCCGTCGGGCTTGTCTTCCTGATCGCGGCGCGCTCCTCGTCCGAACTCGTCTTCGTTCTGCCGATTGACAGGACCATCGATGTACACTCGGCGCAGGCGTTGAGGGTACGGTTTGCCGACTTCACGACGGGCGAGGATATTGGCGCGTCGTTGCGCAAGAGGGGCGGAGAAGATTTGCCGCTGTCGATTGACATCGACAAGACCCGGAAACTGGTCACGGTCAAGCCTATGTCGCCTCTGGAAGGGGCCGCCGAATACACACTCTGCCTGTCGCGTGCGACCAAGAGGTCCGTCTTCCGCCAGATGATCGAGGACTGGTTGCCGAGCGCCAGTTGCACCTCGTTTACAACGCGCGCCGTTGCAGCGGGAATCCATCAGGACGGTGCAGCCGGCCTGATCGTCGTTGGAACGGACAACACCTACGCCGCCTACTATGAGGAGATTCTGAAGGCTGAGGGGCTCAACCTCTTTGATTCGGTAGCGCTGGACCGTTTCGATGCCGAAATGCTCAAGCGTTATTCGACGGTCGTTTTGGCCAGTTCCTCTCTCCCGTCGGCGCAGGTTCCGTCACTGGTCGAATGGGTGCGGGCAGGGGGCAGCCTGGTCATGATGCGGCCGGACAATGACCTGCTTGCCCTGATGTGCCTCGAAAAAGACGGGACATCGCTTCATCAGGCCTACCTGCGGGCAACCCCGGGGGTCGAGGCAGTCAAGGCATTCGCGAGCCACCCGTTACAGATCCACGGCGAGATTGACCGGTTGCGACCGCGGACGGCTTGTGAGGCAAGACCGGTTGGCGGCGGCGGTGTATCGGAGCAAGCACCGCTCACCGTTGCCGCCCTTTCCGAGGGGGCTGCTTCGCCGCTTCTGGCGCCGGCCATCGCCATGCTGCATGTGGGCCAGGGCACCCTAACGGCGTTCGCATATGACCTCGCCCGTTCGATTGCCTATACCCGCCAGGGAAATCCCGACTGGGCGGGCCAGGACAGGGACGGCCAGGCGCCGCGCCGTCCGAATGACCTGTTCTACCCCGATCATCTCGATCGGGAGCTCATCGGCGTGCCGCAGGCGGATGAGCATCAGCGATTGTTCGCCAACATCACCCTTTCGGCGACGGCGATGCCGCTTCCCCGCTTCTGGTATCTGCCCGGAGACCGCCGCGCTGCAATCGTCATGGTTGGCGACGATCACGCGACCCGCAATGCCACGGCGACCCTTTTTGCAAAACTTGTCGAACTGAGCCCCCCGAACTGCAGCCTGAAGCGCTGGGCGTGCTTGCGTGCGACGGCACTGTTGACGCCGAGGACCGAGATCGCGCCTGCGCTCGTCAAGGCCTATCACGATCAGGGCTTCGAATTCGGGGTGCATGTGGATACCAGATGTAAAAACCTCGAAACCAAGGCGCTTGAAGGACTGCTCCGCCGACAGATGAGTGAATTCAGGGCCAGGTACCCTTTCCTCGGACGGCAGCAAGTCCAGCGCTTTCACTGCATCGTCTGGAACGGCTGGACGGAGTCGGCCGAGGTGGAGGTCGAAGCCGGAATCCGCTTCGACATGAACTATTACAACTGGCCGCCCGCATGGCTCGACGGACGCCCCGGGTTCATGACCGGGTCAGCCTTGCCAATGCCGTTCGTGACGGAGGACGGAACCGTTCTCGACATCTATCAGGCGGCCACCCAACTGGTAAATGAAGACCAGGTTCCCCATGTGTTCGGCGTCAGGACCATGCTTGACCGGGCAACCGGAGCCGATCAGTTCTTCGGCGCCTTTGTCACCCACTACGACTTTTCCGACGATTACGCCGATATACTGGTCGACGAGGCCAGACGGCATAATGTGCCGTTGATTTCAGCGGAGCAATTGCTGGTCTGGGTCGATGGTCGCAACCGGTCGCGTTTCGCCGACCTCGACTGGCAGGATGGCGTGCTGCGCTTCAGTCAACGTCTGGCAAAAGGGGCCGAGGACGCCTTCGTGCACCTGCCCCTGCGCGCGACGGCGGGGCAATTGCTTGGCGTCCGCTGCAATGGCCAGTCGATCGCCTTCCGGGTTCAGGAGATCAAGGGGCTGCCGGTCGCCACCTTCCCGGCCCATGCCGGCGACTGTACGGCAACCTATGGCGGCGGCGGTGCAAGCTGACGCCTGTCGAACTCGCCCGCTGTTCCGGAACAGCGGGCGCCGATCTTGCCCATACGATCTTGTCCATAGGGGAAGGGCCGTATCAGTTCATCCACTCGCACTGATACACAAGAACGGGGCGCGCAAAACCCTTCAACTGGCGATGACTGGCGCGCACAAAGATGTCGGCCGCGCCATACTCCCTGTAGATATTCTCTGAAACCAGGATCTGATCGCCGCTCGCCGCGGCGCACAGCCTTGCGGCCAACTGGACTGTGGCACCAAAAAGATCGTTGCTGTCTTCGACCGGCTCGCCGCAATCGATGCCGATCCTGACATGAACCGGTTCGGAACTGCTGGCATTGAAGCGTCGGAACTCGCGCTGGATGTCCATGGAACAGTCGACGGCCGAGACGATCGAGGAGAAGGCGGCCATGATACCGTCGCCGGTATGCTTGATTTCCCGGCCATTCACCCGGCTGAGGCAGCGGCGCACAAGGGAGTCGTGCGCTCGGACAAGTTCCGTCGCCGTCCGATCACCCAGACGCGATGTCATTTCCGTCGATCCGACGATGTCGGTGAAGAGAATGGCGCGATGCCCGGAATCATTTTCAGTGGCGTTTGACGGCGTCAGATCCTCTATGCGTCCGAGAAACGCCTCGACGGCCGACAGCGGTACCTCCAGAACCTCAGCGGCGACAAAGCCGTGAGCCTCGCGATGGACGCACTGAGCGGTTTCGGCATCAGGAGCGTCAATCAGGCAGAACGTGTTCCCGTTGCGGTGGTCGAACCAGTAGGTGAGGAACTTGACGCCATACTGGTCCTGTATGCTCAGATCCTTGAGGTGAGCCTGGGCCACGTCCGCCGCGGACACACCCGGAAGCATGTGCCGGTCTATGAAGATTGGCATTCGCTAGCTCCTGCCAAGACCATCGGGGGGATGGAAGTCTAGAGCAGGCGTCGCCGATCGTCCATCGTCCTTTCGCGGAGTGAGGGCCGTTGCGAACGATTGTCCGCCGCGGAACGGCGGCGGTTTTCCTGCTCGTCGTCTGCCCAAGCTGGCCGCCTTCAGCGCTAGCTCTGCTTCGTCACCTGAGGTTTCGGCCTTCGTTTGATACCCTTCAGCCTTTCACGGAGCCACTGGAAGATCACATCGAGCAGCGGAATCAGGAAGATGCCGACCAGCGCTGCCGCCAGCATGCCGCCGAATCCTGCAAGTGCCCCCATGCTGCCGTCAAAACGGGTTGCGCCAGGCCGCGGCCGGGCGGAGGGCGGAGCGGCCTATCCGCCCAGGGCCATCGCAACGGCGACGAGCGCCACCCCGATCGCCACCATCAGGAAGCCGGCGCGCCAGGGGTGCCCCACCTGGCGGCCAAAGGCGAAACCGGTCAGGAACAGCATGGCGACGGCGACGATGTTCGAGAGCCTGAGAGCAATCGGCAGGTCGGCAAAGAGGAGGAGGGGGGCGGCGACCGGGAACAGGCACAGAAAGACGAGCAGGAAGACGCCGAGGGCCGCCAGATAATCCTCTCCTTTGAAACCGGTTTCGAGGGTTTCGGGCGGGAGACCGGCGAGATGCAGCCGGATGCGATCCAGGTCGGATGCTGTCAGCGCCGGCAGGACGGCGGGTGGGAGGTTCTCCGCGACGATCGTGCGGCCGGCCGCCGGGCTTTCGGCGCCGCGGATCGCCTCGATCGCGGAGATCGCCAGCCGGCGTTCCCCATGCACGCCCATCAGGTACATCACGGCATCGATGATGGCCCAGGCGAGGTTGCAGCCCAGCGCCCCGAGCAGAACGGCCGGCACGTCCGCCCGGCCGGCCCCGGCTGTGGCGAGGGACAACGTAAAGGTCAGGACCATGATCAGGCCGAACAGAACCTCGCTTGCCCGCGCCACCGGGTCGAGCACGCGGCGGGATGTGGCGGCGCGCATCGTGGCGGCCTCGCCCCGTGTCACAGTCGCCGGAGGAGGATCGTGCTTCATGGTCATGGCGCGGGCGGCAGCAGGAACAGGGTCAACGCGAAAATCGCATAGACCATCAGGATCATCACGCCGACGAACCAGGCGGAGCGGCCGCCGTTCGTCATCAGCGCCGCCGCCATGGTCGCGATCAGCATCATCACGATCGCGCCCGGCCAGAACTGCAGGCTCATCGGCTGCGGCCCGATGACGTAGCTCACGAGCACAAGGACCGGCGCCACGAAGAGCGCGATCTGCGCGGCGCTGCCGAGCGCGATGCCGACGCTCAGGTCGAGGCGGTCCTTGGCGGCGGCCGAGAAGGCCGTCGTCATCTCGGCGGCGGCGCCGACGATCGCGACGACGACGAAGCCGACGAAGGCGGGCGACATTCCCAGGGTCTCGGCGGCGATCTGCACCGAGGACACGAAAACCTCGCTGACCAGCGCGATCAGCACCGTCACCAGCGCCAGGGTGACCAGGGCGAACCTGATCGGCCACGGCTCCTCTTCCGCCTTGCCATGGCCGGCGCTCGCAAAGGCCTCCTTGTGGGTCCTCAGGGAGAAAAGCAGCGAGAGCCCGTAGGCGAGGATCAGCAGGACCGAGAGCCCGAGGCTGAGGGGCTGGGTGACGGCTTGGCGTCCGTCCACCTGGGCGACGAATGAGGGCACGAGCAGAGCCATGGTCGCTAGGAACAGCAGGCCGGACTGGACGCGTGCGGTTATCCGGTTGAACTCCTGCTCGTGGTGCTTCAGCCCACCGATCAGGAAGGCCGCGCCGAGCATGAAAAGGGTGTTGGTGACGACAGCGCCGGCGATCGAGGCCTTCACCAGCAGGTATTGGCCGGCCTGAAGCGCCGTCAGCGCGATGACGAGTTCCGTGAGGTTGCCGAGCGTGGCGTTCAGCAGGCCGCCGACGGCATCGCCGGTCCGCTCCGCCACCGACTCGGTCGCCCGGCTCAGCAGCGCCGCAAGAGGAACGATGGCCAGGACCGAGAGCAGGAACAGCAGCGTATGGCGTTCGGGCCAGAGGCGTTCGCCCGCAAGGGCGACGGGAACGAACACCAGCAGCCAGAGCAGCGGGGACGTTCGCATCTCGGTCAGGGCACGATCCATTTGCACGCTACCCCGCTTGGCTCCCGGGGCGCAAAGACCCCCGAACCGGACGACCAAAGCATGTCGCGCAAAAGTGTGCAGCGGTTTTGCGAAAACGACATGCGATAATACAAGGGCTTAAAGCGCGGGACGCGAAGCCGAACGATTGCGATGCGCTTTAGACGTCTATTCTGAAGCGCTCGAGGCCGTGAAACTCCAAGAGACGATCTCCTCGAAGTTTCGCGCGACGTCCGGAAGGCCCGCAGTTGTCGATAATCGTATCACGCGACAGCGGTCGCACCTTGATCTGGCTCAAGTTCACCGCCGGCCGGCGGGTCAAATCTTCGTCCGGCGGTCTGGTGCGGATCGTCGCCTGCGCGAGGGCTGTCACCGCCGCACGAAAAACCAGATCCCCGCAAAGATGAAGCCGATCGTGAAGACCTTGCCGGGTGCGGTCTGGGGCGCGATGTCGTCGCCGACGCTGGCGATTGCCGTAAGGCTGCTTGCATCGATACGTTTGCCCAGGCTCTGCCCGCGCACTCGGGTCAAGCGCTGCGGACCAGCGGCAAACGCTACGGGCGCCTAAAGATGAAGATTGGAATGGTGCCCGGAGGCGGATTTGAACCACCGACACGCGGATTTTCAATCCGCTGCTCTACCAACTGAGCTATCCGGGCATCCTTGTTGGCTTCCATCGGAAGCCGTGGGGCGGTTGGTTTCGCCCCGGAAGCGAGCGGGGTTATAGCATCTTGCTCGACGGTGTCCAGCCCCCCTGTCCGATTTTCGCTGGAAAAAACGAGCGATGGCAAGCTGCGGAAACAATTGAATTTTCCGCCACGATGTCCAGCCCTTACGCCTCTTCGTCAGGCCTTCTCTCGTCTTCGCTGGCGGGAATGGCATAGGAACCCGACAGCCAGCGGTTCAGGTCGATGCTGCGGCACCGATCCGAGCAGAAGGGATAGTGTTCCCGCGCCGAGGCCCGGCCGCATTCGGGGCAGGGGTGGCTCTTGCGCAATGGCGCGACCTTGGCGGTCGGCTTTTCCTCTTTCGCCGGCATACTCTCAGGCCTCGACCCAGCGCCTGTGGATGTCGTAGCCCTCGCCCGAAAGGAGCGACAGCGTCTCTTGCAGCGGCAGGCCGACGACGTTGGTATAGGACCCCACCAGCTTGACGACGAAGCTGCCGGCGATCCCCTGAATGGCATATCCGCCCGCCTTGCCGCGCCACTGGCCGGAGGCAAGATAGTTTTCGATATCAAGCCCCGACAGGCGCTTGAAGCGGACTTTCGTATCGACGATGCGCTGGCGGATTTTTTTGTCCGGCGTGATCAGGCAAATTCCGGTGAAGACGCGGTGGCTGCGGCCGGAGAGCAGATGCAGCGCGCTCGACGCCTCGTCGACCATCTCGGTCTTGGGCAGGATGCGCCGGCCAACCGCCACCACGGTATCGGCTGCCAGGATATAGCTGCCCAGCGCGCCCGGATCGCCCTTGATCGCGGTCAGTGCCGCTTCGGCCTTCTCGGCGCACAGACGCCGCGCCAGCGAGCGCGGATGTTCCGATTTCTTCGGCGTCTCGTCGAGGTCCATCGGCATCAGACGGTCGGGCTCGATGCCAACCTGCGCCAGAAGCTCGACGCGGCGCGGTGAGCCGGATGCCAGGATGAGCTTGTCGTCGAATGCCATGAAACCTCGAAGGAGCCTGACGCCAACGCCGGTGGCGCCGGGAGCCGTGCTTACTTGAAACGGTAGGTGATGCGGCCCTTGGTGAGGTCGTAGGGGGTCATTTCGACCAGGACCTTGTCGCCGGCGAGCACGCGGATGCGGTTCTTGCGCATGCGGCCGGCCGTGTGCGCGATGATTTCATGCTCGTTCTCGAGCTTGACGCGGAAAGTGGCGTTCGGCAGCAGTTCCGTCACGACGCCCGGAAATTCTAGGACTTCTTCTTTGGCCATACTGTGGTGATGATCCTTCGTTGATGGGCCGCACGATGCTGCCCCTCGCAATTTTGCCGGAAACTACACAATCGGTGGTCCTTTGTGAACACCAATGATTCGGCTTTCTGCAATTGCGGGCGCTACAACTCGTCTTTGCCTAGGAAGATGCGGCCATGCCGTTGCCCAGATGACGTCCGATCAGCGAAGCGAGGTGATTGCGCACGTCGCGATAGGCCGCCAGGATCTGCTCGCGCGTTCCCGTGACCACCGTAGGATCGGGGGTCGGCCAGTAAACCACCTCGACGGCGTTGGATCGGGTCAGTTCCAGCGCGGCGTGATGGGCTTCGGGTGCAAGCGTGACGATCAGATCGAAATAGTCGTCCTCAAGTTCTTCGAGCGAGCGGGGCGCGTGGCGCTCGATCGAAAGCCCGATCTCGTCTAGGACGGCGTCGACGAACGGATCGCGCTCGCCCGGCCGGATGCCGGCCGATGCCACGTAGGTGCCCAAGGGCAGGACGCTGCGGGCAATGGCCTCGGCCATTGGCGAGCGCACCGCGTTCATGCGGCACATGAAAAGGAGCGACCTGGGGTTGCGCGTCACGTCCTGTCCCTGCCCTGTGCCGCCGATCATCTCGCTACCCGCGCCAATAGAGCACGCAGACGAGCGTAAACAGCCGCCGCGCCGTGTCGAAATCCAGTTTGATCTTGCCGGCAAGGCGATCCATCAACGTTTGCGATCCGTCGTTGTGGATACCGCGACGGCCCATGTCGATCGCCTCGATCTGGCTCGGAGTGGCCGATCGGATCGCCTGGTAGTAGCTCTCGCAGATCAGGAAGTAGTCCTTCACGATCCGCCGGAAGGGGGTGAGGGAGAGGATGTGTGTCGCCACCGGCCCGCCATCCTCGGTGGTGATGGCAAAGATAAGCTTCGAGTCCATCAGCGACAATTGCAGCCGGTACGGCCCGCCCGAGTGGCCGACGGGCTCGAACACATTCTCCTCGATAAGGTCGAAGATCGCCACCGCCCGTTCATGCTCGACATCCGGTGTGGCGCGGCCGATCGTTTCGTCCAGCACCACGTCGCACAGGCGGAATGCGGGCATTTTCGTCATCCCCGGCGTCAACCTCCCGGATTGAGGCGGATGGCGACGGACCGTGCATGCGCGCCCAAGCCTTCCGCCTCGGCCAGCGTGATGGCGGCGGGGCCGAGCGTGCGGAGCTGGTCCGGGCCGAGCCGGAGGATCGAGGTGCGCTTCATGTAGTCGAGCACCGTCAGACCGGAGGAGAAGCGCGCCGAGCGCGCGGTCGGCAACACATGATTCGAGCCGCCGACATAGTCGCCGATGACTTCGGGCGTGTGGCGGCCGACGAAGATTGCGCCCGCATTGCGGATTTTCGGCACGAAGGTCTCGGCGTCCACCGTGGCGATCTCCAGATGTTCGGCGGCGATCCGGTTTGCCAGCGGTATGGCCTTCTCCAGATCGGGTACAAGGATGATCGCGCCGAAGTCGTGCCAGCTCGCCTCGGCGGTCTCGGCGCGCGGAAGCGTTTTCAGCTGGCGCGCCACCGCGGCCTCGACCGCATCGGCGAGGTCCGCGCTATCGGTGACCAGAATCGACTGGGCGCCGCGATCGTGTTCGGCCTGGGCGAGAAGGTCGGCGGCCAGCCAGTCGGGATCGTTCTCGCCATCGGCAATCACCAGCACCTCCGAGGGGCCGGCGATCATGTCGATGCCGACCGTGCCGAACACCTGGCGTTTGGCGGCGGCGACAAAGGCGTTGCCGGGCCCGGTGATCTTGGCGACCGGCGCGATCGTTTCGGTGCCGTAGGCGAGCGCGGCCACCGCCTGCGCCCCGCCGATGCGGTAGATCTCGTCGATGCCGGCAATGCGGGCGGCCGCCAGAACCACCGGATTGATCGCGCCCTCCTTCGCCGGCACGACCATGACGATGCGCGGCACGCCGGCGACCTTGGCCGGAACCGCGTTCATCAGCACCGAACTCGGATAGCTCGCCGTGCCGCCCGGAACATAGAGTCCCACCGCATCGATCGCCGTCCAGCGCGAGCCGAGGCCGACGCCGATCTCGTCTTCGTAGATGTCGTCCTTCGGGAGCTGGCGGGCGTGGTGCTTCTCGATGCGGGCGGCCGCCAGTTCCAACGCCGCCACCAGTTCGGCCGGCGTCTCGCGGTAGGCCTGTTCGATCTCGTCCGCGCTGACCCGCATGGAGGTGGCGTTGAAATCGAGGCCATCGAAGCGCAGCGAATAGGCCGCGAGCGCCTTGTCCCCGTTGTCGCGTACATCTTCGAGGATGGCGCGTACGGTGGCGTTCACGTCTTCCGAAACTTCCCGCTTGGTGGTCAGGAAGGCGGCAAACCGCGCTTCAAAGTCACCGTCAACGTAATTGAGCCTGATCGCCACGTTCAAACTTCCCTGTCTTTGCGGGGCTTCCGCCCCCCCTTGATCCTGCCCCGCGGCTCTGGCGGGGCGCATCGTCGTCAGCAACACTGCCGACCTAGCCCGCCGGATGGCGCGGTTTCAAGCTGGTTTCCCACGCCCCGCCGGTATCCGCAAGCTGACTTTCTATGCATTCCACCTCAAGTGCGATCGAGGCATCGCCGGACATCAGGAGTTCAACCGTCCCCTCGGGACCGTCTGCTGAGGGCGCAAAGCGGATCGCCAGCAGGGACAGCACGGCGTCGCGATCATTGCGGTCGATGCCGATCGACCGGACAGCGCGCACCCGCTTGAACGCGACCAGCGCACGGCGGCGCTGAAAACCCTTGCGTTTTTCGCCGATCATTTCCCAGGCGAAGCGGTTGAGGGCGACGGAGAAGACGCCATGGCGGGCATCCCAGCTGATGTCGCCCGTCTTGAATACGGCGTCCTGCAGGTGCGCCGAAACGACGGCGAGGTCCTCCGCATCCAGCGCCAGCAACTTCAGAGTGTCCATAGCGTTCCTTCCAGGCGGCCGCGCCGCGTTGCCCTTTCGGGGCGGCTTCCGCTTCGCCCCCCAAGCCGGCCGCGTTGGCAGCGGCGGTCGAGGAAGACGAAAGGCGCTGGCCGCCTGATGTTCCTGTCCAGCAAATAGGACGGGAGGCAGGCCAGCGCAACCGCCGTCCCGATCCATGGTGTTTCCGGACGGCATCGAAATGCGATGAGGTGTCAGTCGCTGACGCGCTCGACGGAGGCGCCGCAGCGACGGAGCTTCTCCTCGAGTCGCTCGAAGCCGCGGTCGAGATGGTAGACGCGCGAAACCATCGTCTCGCCCTCGGCGGCGAGGCCGGCGATCACCAGCGAGACCGAGGCGCGCAGGTCCGTCGCCATGACGGGCGCGCCGCGCAGGCGCTCGACGCCCTCGATCTTCGCGGTCTGGCCGGACAGCGAGATCTTCGCGCCAAGGCGGGCCAGTTCCTGCACGTGCATGAAGCGGTTCTCGAAGATCGTCTCGGTGATGTGCGAGACGCCGGTTGATTTCGTCATCAGCCCCATGAACTGGGCCTGCAGGTCGGTCGGGAAGCCCGGATAGGGATCGGTGACGATGTCGACCGGCTTGATGCCGCCGCCGTTGCGCACGACACGGATGCCGCTTTCGGTCGAGGTGATTTCGGCGCCCGTGCGGCGGATCGCCTCCAGGGCTGTTGCAAGCAGTCCGGCCTCGGTGCCTTCCAGCAGCACGTCGCCACCGGTCATGGCCACGGCCATGGCGTAGGTGCCGGTCTCGATGCGGTCGGGCAGCACGCGGTGGCGCGCACCGGAAAGCGCCGCAACACCCTCGATGGTGATGGTGCTCGTGCCGGCGCCGGTGATCTTTGCGCCCATGGCATTGAGGCACTTGGCGAGGTCCTGAACTTCGGGTTCGCGCGCGGCGTTGCCGATCACCGTCGTGCCGCGGGCAAGGGTTGCCGCCATCAGCATCACGTGCGTCGCGCCGACGGAAACCTTGGGAAAGGTGTAGTGCGCGCCGATCAGGCCGCCGTCGGGTGCTGTGGCGTCGACATAGCCGCCGTCGATCTCGATCCTGGCGCCCAGTGCCGCCAGTCCCTCGATGAAGAGGTCGACCGGGCGCGTGCCGATCGCGCAGCCGCCCGGCAGCGAGACGCGCGCCTTGCCCTCGCGCGCCAGCAGCGGGCCGATGACCCAGAAGCTCGCCCGCATCCGCGAAACCAGCTCGTAAGGAGCGGTCGTGTCGACGATCTGGCGCGAGGTGAAGTGGATGGTGCGCGAATAGCCTTCGCTCTGGCGCTCGCGGCGGCCGTTGACGGAAATGTCGGCGCCGTGATTGCCGAGGATGCGGATGAGCTGCTCGACATCGGCGAGGTGCGGCACGTTTTCCAGCGTCAGCGTGTCGTCCGTCAGGAGCGAGGCGATCATCAGCGGGAGGGCTGCATTCTTGGCGCCCGAAATCGGGATCACGCCCTTGAGCTCGTTGCCGCCTACAATCCTGATACGATCCATGTGTCCCTACGGGCCCGCGCCCGCCTTTCTCAAACTAACGGCTCTTGGAGGAAGGCGCCTCTTTAGAGCATCGTCGCAAAAAAATGAAGTCCGCCGCATTTGCGCGGGCGTGGAAGCATTGATGCCGGGCTGGTCCTGGCTCCCGGGAGGCGCTGCTGCGGCCCGGATCGGGTTCTGGTTTCCGCAACGAACGACGCTGCGGACCGCCCTGATTGCCTCTGTCCCCGGCGCCAGGGTCGACGCTGTTCGATACTAGGTCTCTGATTCGTCCGTTTTTGCGGCAGGCAGGCCTTCGGTTTCGTCGGCGGCCC
Source organism: Mycoplana ramosa (assembly GCF_041930185.1). Classification (NCBI taxonomy): domain Bacteria; kingdom Pseudomonadati; phylum Pseudomonadota; class Alphaproteobacteria; order Hyphomicrobiales; family Rhizobiaceae; genus Mycoplana; species Mycoplana ramosa. The sequence continues at coordinate 122,154 of NZ_JBHEEW010000007.1, forward strand.
CTTCGCGGCGGGCACGGGCCTGCTGTTTGCGGCGAGAGAGATTGTCGCGCAATGTCTTTGCCAGCCGCGCCTTGCGCTCCTCGGCGCGTGCGCGCACGGCGTCGCTTTCCGGCGCCCGGGGCTTTGCCTTGCGCCCGCCGTCGGCCCTGTCACCAATCGTGTTGTCCTTGCTTTGCATAGACTATGGATAGCGTGAAACCGCCTCGCGCAAAAGCGCGACCGCGTTTTCCTGAATTTGTTGTCCCCTTCATGCGTTTGCGGCTTGCATAGGGGGTAAGACTGTGGCAATAGGCGCCTCGCTTGACGCGAACGCAGCCACACTGCTTCGCCGGATGCTGCTATAGCTCAGGGGTAGAGCACTCCCTTGGTAAGGGAGAGGCCGAGAGTTCAAATCTCTCTAGCAGCACCAGTTTTTCTTCAGTAAAATCAATGTCTTGCCTGTAGATTGCGGGTCGGTTTCTTCCCTGATCCACCACGCAGGTACGGCGTTCCCGCGCGATGTCGCAGCCGCCCACCCCGTGGCAGACAGGAAGTCTTCGTCGGGACCCGCGGCTACCGTGGGAAAACATTTGCCGCCGTTCTGCCGCCGCTGGCCGCCAAGGGGCAGCGATCTTGCTTGCCGCCGACACGTATTGCGGTCGATGGCTTGTTACTGTTGAAGGCTTGCCATGCCGGCGCTCGCCCCCGTCAGGCCTGTTTCACGATCCTGATAAGCACGAGGAAAATCACGGCGCCGATCGTGGCGTGGACGATCGCCCAGAGGATGCCGCCGCCGACCGCGAGACCAAGCTTGGGAAACAGGTAGCCGGCAATGAAAGCGCCGACAATGCCGATGACCATGTTGCCGACGAGGCCGAAGCCATAGCCGGAGACGACGAGGCCGGCCAACCATCCTGCGATCGCGCCGACGATGAGAAAGACGAGGATGCTTTCGATACCCATGGATGCGCCTCCGGAGAAACAGAGTGTTGATCAGCATCGCCAGCATTGATTGTGCTCGGCGGGATTACAAGAGCGTATCATTTTGCAGCCCGGCCTGCGTTATGCTTGCTCAGATCGCATGCGGCAGTCTTGCGGGTGTCCCGAAAGGCGTGCCATGAGTGTCTCGCAGCGGTTATGCGCAACCGTCGGCAGTCTCGATCAGCTGCGAGGGGTCGGTGCTGTGCGAAAATCAGTGCAGCGAGGTTCGATTTCATGACCAAGACGGATATTGCCCGTCGCGTGTACGACAATGCCTGGAAGCTCGACCCGATCGTGCGCAGCCTGCTGGACACGGACTTCTACAAGCTGCTGATGCTGCAGATGATCTGGAAGCTTTATCCGGACGTCGACGCGACCTTCTCGCTGATCAACCGGACGAAGGCCGTGCGCCTTGCCGACGAGATCGACGAGCAGGAACTGCGCGATCAGCTCGACTATGCCAGAACCATCCGCTTCACCAAGAAGGAGATGATCTGGCTTGCCGGCAACACGTTCTACGGCAAGAAGCAGATCTTTTCGCCGGAGTTTCTCGCCTGGCTCGCCGAATTCCAGCTTCCGGAATACCAGCTGTCGCGCAAGGACGGCCAATACGAGCTGACCTTCGCGGGACGCTGGTCGCACACGACGATGTGGGAGATCCCGGCGCTCGCAATCATCAACGAATTGCGTTCGCGCACCGCGATGAGGGGTATGGGCCCGTTTGCGCTCGACGTGCTCTATGCGCGGGCGAAGGCGAAGATGTGGTCGAAGGTCGAGCAGCTTCGCGCCCACCCGGATTTGCGCATCTCCGATTTCGGCACGCGCCGGCGGCATTCTTTCCTGTGGCAGCGCTGGTGCGTCGAAGCGCTGAAGGAGGGGATCGGCTCATCCTTCTCCGGCACGAGCAACGTGCTGCTGGCGATGGACACCGACCTGGAGGCGCTCGGCACGAATGCGCATGAACTGCCGATGGTGGCGGCGGCATTGACCAAGACCGACGCCGAACTGGCCGAGGCGCCCTACAAGGTGTTGCAGGACTGGAACAGGCTCTATGGCGGCAATCTGCTGATTGTCTTGCCCGATTCCTTCGGCACGGCGGCCTTCCTGAAGAACGCGCCGGACTGGGTTGCCGACTGGACGGGCTTCCGGCCCGACAGTGCGCCGCCGATCGAGGGCGGCGAAAAGATCATCGCCTGGTGGAAGGCCAAGGGGCGTGATCCGCGCGAAAAGCTGCTGATCTTTTCCGACGGCCTGGATGTCGACACGATCATCAAGACCTACGAGCACTTCAAGGGACGCGTGCGCATGAGCTTTGGCTGGGGCACCAACCTCACCAACGACTTTGTCGGCTGCGCACCGCTACCCTTCCGCGGGCTCGATCCGATCTCGATCGTTTGCAAGGTTCGGGACGCCAACGGCCGGCCGGCGGTCAAGCTGTCCGACAATCCGAAGAAGGCCACCGGCGATCCTGCGGAGGTGCAGCGCTACCTGAAATTCTTCGGGACGGAGGATTTCGTCGAGCAGACGGTAAGGGTCTGAACTCGCTTTTCTTAAAGGGCCCCGCTGGACGACCGACGTGCCTCGGCCTGAAACGGCGCTTGTTGGCCGTCCGGTCAAACGCAACCCTGTGCGGTGCCGGCTGCCCCGCAGCGGTCATCATCGTCGGGTAAGCGTGGACATCAGAATATCGCGGTCGTCCGGGCAGGCTGCCGGGCGTCGATGCCGATAAGCGTGGCGACGGCTGCAAGGGTTGCGATAGTCAAAAACACAGCACTCAACAATAGAACAATCATTGCTCGTTCCCAGAGGACGTCATCGTCTCGAATCTGCTTATAGCAATGGAACGTTGCTTAGACCTTGATGTTTTCCAGGCCTGCGCCGTCAAACCTGGCGAAATTTCGCGATTATTGTGGCCCATCGGCCGCAGTAGACACTGCGTTTGGCGGTGCCAATCGGTCCAATCCGCCGCTCCTGGGCCGTTTGTACGGTATGGAACATACCTATGGAATATTCCATTAACCTTCGGGCAAGGAATTAACCATAAACATGAGCCACGCGTCGGAATGGGAAAGTGGACCATTTCCCACTCAGGCATGATGCCGTACCGCCCGTACCGGTTTCGACCCGGTATCAAGCTTCACCGAATTTCACCACGGACCGGCGAACGGACTGTCACAAGGCTCGCTTGTCGGAGCGATGCGGCTTGCGGCCTCGCACAGTCGCCGCAGGACGACCCCATGGGCGAAATTCATCGGCTTGGCTCGGGAAACCGGCCGGCGAACTGCATTGCGCACGGGGACAAAAAGTGCAGGAGATGCCAGCAGAACAGGCTCAGACAGCGCAGGCGGCAAGCCTTCGCGACCGCCTGAGATTCGCTGGCCTGGAGCCATCCCAGGGGGAGCTCCTGCGCGCCCATCGCCAGACGCTCGAACGTCATGTCGAACTGGCGCTCCGCGATCTGTTCCAGCGTTTCCAGACCTTTCCCGATGCCGCCCGCCATTTCCAGAGCGAACGTGCGATCGATCGCCTGCATGACCTTCACGCTTCCCACTGGAGCGTTCTGACCGACGCGCGGTTCGACAGTCTCTATGCCGAGCGGGTGAAGGTCCTGGCCGACGTGGAAAGCCAGATGGGGCTGGACCCGCGATGGCGCATGTCCGGCCACGCGGTCGTGCTCGAACATGTCATCGACGGGCTGGTTGCCGAGTATTGGCCGAAGTCGATCCTGCCGGGCGCAAAGACGAGCCGACGGCAGGAACTGACCGAACTTCTGACAGCCTTTATCCGAACTGCACTGGTCGATGCCGAGATCGGCGTGTCGCTGCGGTTCAACGAACTGCGCCACAATCACCACCGCGCGCTGGGCGAACAGCGCCAGGCGGACCATGGCGCGCTCGAGGGCGCCTTCGGCGATGTCATCCGCAGCCTTGCCAATCTCGACCTTACCCACAGGACGGGCGAACAGATGCCGGACGCCTGGCGCGAGCTCGGCGGAATGCTGGATAGCGCGCTGGAGCAGGCGCAACTGCGCCTGGGTGGCGCGTCCGAACGCGCCGGAACCGCCGATGCCATGGTCCAGACGATTTCCGCGCAGGCGGAGCAGCTTGCCGGGCGTTCGTCGTCGCACTCGGCCGAACTCGCCGATACGGTCGGCTCTCTCGCCGCGATCACCGATCGCCTGAAGGCAACCCTTACCGAAACGCGCAAGGCCGAAACGGCCGTCCGCGCCACGCGGGAGTCGGCCGAGCAAAGCGGCCGCATCGTCGGCGAGGCCAAGGCGGCGATGGCCGACATCGAGGCGTCGGCGGAAAAGATCGGCCAGATCATTGGCGTCATCGACGAGATTGCATTCCAGACGAACCTGCTTGCGCTCAACGCCGGAATCGAGGCGGCGCGAGCCGGCGACAGCGGCCGAGGCTTTGCCGTGGTCGCGCAGGAAGTGCGTTCGCTGGCGCAGCGCTCGGCGGATGCGGCACGTGAGATCAAGCAACTCGTGACGGGTACGAAAGCGCAGGTCGAGGCCGGCGTCGACCGTGTCAACCGGACCCAGGACGCGATCGGCAGCATCGTAAGCCAGGTCGTCGAGATCAATGACGCCATCACGGGCATTGCCCGGCAGAGCGGCGAGGATGTCGCGGGGCTCGACGTTGTGGCCGGCGACCTGGTCAGGATTGGTGCGCAGGCGCGCACCGATGCCGAGTTCGCCAAGGATGTCGGCCAGAACGGTGCCGACTTGCACACGGTCATTCTCGAACTCGGTCAGACGATCCGACAGTTCCACATTGGCCGACAGTCGACAGGCAGCGCTGCGCGGTCGATCGACGCGTCGCGGGAGGCGCGTCTCGTTCCGGCGCCGGGGGTTGCGCCCCCCCGCGCTGCCGGGCGCGGAGGCTAGCATATGCGGGGACGGCCAATGTCCGCCGAGCATGGCCGGCGTGGGTAAGTGTCCGGCCAGAACGGCCATTCTAACAAACAGTCAACGAGATGAGCCGCAGACAAGGAACGAAGAGATGGCGAACAAGAAGGCCACCCAGAAAAGCCTGAGCCTGGCACCCGTGCTGGACCTTAACGAGGCGACCGCGCTTCGCGACAAGCTGATGGCGCTGAAGGGGAACGACCTGACGATCGACGCATCCGCGGTCGAACGCATCGGGGCACTTTGTGCCCAGGTGCTGATGGCAGGTGCGAAGACCTGGGAAGCCGACCGCCGTGCCTACACCGTCACTGGGGCGTCGGAACCGTTCCTGAAGACGATGCAGTTGATCGGCGTCGATATTGAACACCTGCTGGCCAAGGAGACACAGCAATGAAAAAGAAGGTCCTGACCGTGGATGATTCACGGACGATCCGGAACATGCTTCTGGTGACGCTCAACAATGCCGGATTTGAGACGATCCAGGCGGAGGACGGCGTCGAGGGGCTGGAAGTTCTGGATCAGGCCAATCCCGATGTGATCGTCACCGACATCAACATGCCGCGTCTCGACGGGTTCGGTTTCATCGAGGGCGTGCGCCGCAACGAGAAATACCGCGCCATTCCTATCCTCGTCCTGACGACGGAAAGCGATGCCGAAAAGAAAAACCGTGCCCGCCAGGCCGGTGCCACCGGCTGGATCGTCAAGCCGTTCGACCCCACCAAGCTGATCGATGCAATCGAACGCGTAACCGCTTAAATCGAGGTCCTTCCCGATGGATATGAACGAAATCAAGGAGATTTTCTTCCAGGAGTGCGAGGAGCAGCTTGCCGAACTGGAATCCGGTCTCTTGAGGCTGAACGATGGCGATCGCGATCCGGAGACGGTCAATGCCGTTTTCCGCGCGGTGCACTCGATCAAGGGCGGCGCGGGAGCGTTCGGCCTGGATGATCTGGTGTCGTTCGCCCACGTCTTCGAGACCACACTCGATTGCGTTCGATCCAACAAACTCGAGCCGAACCAGGACGTGCTGAAGGTCATGCTGAAGTCGGCCGATGTGCTGGCGGACCTGGTCAGCGCCTCGCGCGATGGCGGCAGCGTCGATGCGGCCCGCAGCAGGCAGCTGATCGGCGAACTGGAAGCGCTGGCAAAGGGCGAGATGCCCGCGGCAAGCGAAGCCCCTGTTGCAAAGCCTGCGCCGGCCCCGACGGAGGTGACGCCAGTTACTGCAACCCCGGTGAGCGATGAAGGCTTCCAGCCCATCCCATTCTCCTTTGATGACTTCGACGATGAGGAACAGCCAGCCGCTCCCTACGTTCCGACCTGCGAAGTTACCTTCCGCCCGAAGCGTGACCTCTACGCCAAGGGCAACGAGGCGGCGCTGCTCCTGCGCGACCTCTCCCGACTGGGTGAGATGAGCATCCATTGCGACATGGAGAGACTGCCGCTGCTTCAGGACATGAACCCGGAAGAGGCCTATTTCTCGTGGACGATCTCGATTTCGACGGAGAAGGGCGAGGACGGCGTTCGTTCGGTCTTCGAGTTCGCCGAATGGGATTGCGATCTCGAGGTCCGCACCATCGAGGACGAGGGCGAGACAGCAGCCGGGGATGACGATGAGCTGCCGATGCAGCCCGTTCCGTTCGATCTCTCGATCCTGGAGGATGGCGCCGACGACGCTGCGACCGCACCCGAGGAGCCGGCCGTGTCGACGGCGACGGACGCTGCGGCCGCAAGCAATGTTCTCCAGCTGGCAAGCGCTCGCGCCGACCTGGCCAAGGAGGAGCCGCGGGCGGCGGCCACGCAGCAGACCGCGAACCAGGCAGCAGCCTCCGCATCGTCGGGCGCGGCCGCTCCCACGATCCGTGTCGATCTTGACCGCGTCGATCGGCTGATCAACCTGGTCGGCGAGCTCGTCATCAACCAGGCCATGCTGTCTCAGAGCGTGGTCGAGAATGACAACGCCGGCGTTTCCTCGATCAACATGGGGCTTGAGGAACTGCAGCAACTGACGCGCGAGATCCAGGACTCGGTGATGGCGATCCGAGCGCAGCCGGTGAAGCCGGTGTTCCAGCGCATGTCTCGGATCGTCCGCGAAATCGCCGACGTTACCGGCAAGTCGGTTCGCCTCATCACCGAGGGTGAAAACACAGAGGTGGACAAGACCGTCATCGACAAGCTCGCCGAGCCGCTGACGCACATGATCCGAAACGCTGTCGACCATGGGCTGGAAACGCCGGAGAAGCGCGTTGCTGCCGGCAAGAACCCGGAAGGCACCGTCCGCCTCACCGCCAAGCATCGCTCGGGCCGCATTGTCATCGAGTTGGCCGACGACGGCGGCGGCATCAACCGCGAGAAGGTGCGCCAGAAGGCGATCGACAACGACCTGATCGCAGCCGACGCCAACCTCTCGGACGAGGAAGTCGACAACCTGATCTTCCATGCCGGCTTTTCGACGGCCGACAAGATCTCCGACATTTCCGGCCGCGGCGTCGGCATGGATGTGGTCAAGCGCTCGATCCAGGCGCTCGGGGGTCGCATCTCGATCTCGTCCAAGCCGGGCCAAGGCTCCGTCTTTACCATGAGCCTGCCGCTGACCCTGGCCGTTCTCGACGGGATGGTCGTCACGGTCGCCGGACAGACGCTGGTGGTGCCGCTGACGGCGATCGTCGAGACGCTGCAACCGGAGGCTTCCGCGATCCATTCGTTCGGCGCCAGCCAGCGGCTGATTTCGATCCGCGACTCCTTCTGCCCATTGGTTGACGTCGGCCGGATCCTGAACTTCCGCTCCGCTCGAGCGAACCCGGTCGAAGGCGTCGCCCTTCTGGTCGAGTCGGAAGGGGGCGGGCAGCGCGCGCTTATGGTCGATGCGATCCAGGGCCAGCGCCAGGTCGTCATCAAGAGCCTGGAGGCCAACTACACGCACGTGCCGGGCATCGCCGCGGCGACGATTCTCGGCGACGGGCGCGTGGCGCTGATCCTCGACGTCGACGCGGTCGTCGCCGCATCGCGTGGGCAGTCCCTCAAACAAGAAGTGTCGCTTGCAGCAGCCGGGTAACGAAATGACGTATGCAGCCAAGGCATTGACGCAGGGTCGGGAACTGATCGCCTTTCGCATCGGTGATCAGGAGTTCTGCGTGAACATCATGTCGGTGCGGGAAATTCGGGGTTGGACACCCGTCACCCCGATGCCGCACGCGCCCCATTATGTGCTCGGCATCCTAAACCTGCGCGGTGCGGTGCTGCCGATCATCGACCTGTCGCTCCGGCTCGGCATGAAACCGGCCGAACCGACGGTCCGTCACGTCATCATCGTCGCCCAGGTCGGCGCAAAGATGGTCGGCCTGCTGGTCGACGCCGTTTCCGACATCCTCACGGTGACGGACGAGAACGTCCAGGCGACGCCGGACATTGCCAATGAGCTGGAGAAGAACTACGCCCGCGGCATCCTCGCGATCGAAGGCCGCATGATCTGCATGATCGAGCTCGAATCGCTGTTTCCGCAGATTGAAAGTGAAGCCGCATGAAACTGTCGACTGCGTTCGATCCCAGACTTTCGCCGGACGAATGCCTGGCCAGCGGCGAATACCCGCTGACGCGCCGTGACCTGTCTGAGATCGCCGCGATGATCTACGCCGACGCCGGCATCTACCTCAATGAATCGAAGGCCTCGCTCGTCTATTCGCGGCTGTCGAAGCATATCCGCAATCTCGGGCTGAAGGGCTTTCGCGAATACTGCGAGCTGGTGTCGTCCCCCGCCGGGGCTGCGGCGCGGCGCGAGATGCTGTCGCATCTGACCACGAACTTTACCCGCTTCTTCCGCGAGAACCATCATTTCGATCACCTGAAGACCGAAGTCCTCCCGGAGTTGATCGCTCGCGCGAAAGCTGGCGGCCGCGTGCGGATCTGGTCGGCGGCCTGTTCGGACGGACAGGAGCCCTATTCCATCGCCCTGACCGTGCTGTCGCTGCTGCCGAACGCCACGGACTATGACTTCCGGATCCTCGCCACCGACATCGACCCGAAGATCCTGGCCCAGGCGCGCCTCGGCGCCTACGACGCGACGGCGCTGGAAACGGTCAACCCGGCGATGCGCAAGCAATTTTTCCGCGAGGTCGAGATCGATGGCCGCCAGAAGTGGCAGATCGACGACCGGGTGAAGAAGCTCATCACCTACAACGAGCTCAACCTGATGGCCCAATGGCCGTTCAAGGGACCATTCGACGTGATCTTCTGCCGCAACGTCGTCATCTATTTCGACGAGCCGACGCAGATGACGATCTGGGCGCGGTTTTCCGGGATGCTGGCCGAGGGCGGCCATCTCTATATCGGCCATTCCGAGCGCGTGTCGGGCGAGGCCAAGGCGCTGTATGACAACATCGGCATCACCACCTACCGATACATCGGCAAGGGAGGACGCGCATGACTGCACCAGCCCGCGTGCTTGTCGTAGACGATTCCCCCACCATGCGTGGCCTGATCACGGCCGTGCTCAGCGCGGATCCGGGCATCACCGTCGTCGGCCAGGCCGGCGACGCGATGGAGGCGCGCAACGCCATCAAGCAGCTCAATCCGGACGTGGTCACGCTTGACATCGAGATGCCGAACATGAACGGGCTCGAGTTTCTCGACAAGATCATGCGGCTTCGCCCGATGCCGGTGATCATGGTGTCGACGCTGACGCATCGCGGCGCGGATGCAAGCCTGGCGGCGCTCGAGATCGGCGCCTTCGATTGCGTCGGCAAGCCCCAGCCGGGTGATGCGCGGCCGTTTGGAGACCTCGCCGAAAAGGTGAAGGCGGCCGCCCGCTCGCAACGACGCGATTTCAAGGTGGAGCCGGTTGCACCGCCGCAGGCGGCAAGCACCAGCGCCACCAGCTACCGAAATGGCCGCAAGATCGTTGCCATCGGCGCGTCCACGGGTGGTGTGGAGGCACTCATTACTGTACTGCAAAAATTCCCGGTCAATTGCCCGCCGACGGTGATCACCCAGCACATGCCGCCCTCGTTCACCAAGAGCTTTGCGGAGCGGCTCAACCGTCTGTGCGCGCCTAGGGTCGAGGAAGCGACGGACGGCGCCCGGCTGGAAATCGGCAAGATCTACCTGGCGCCGGGCGGCGAGCGCCATCTTCAGGTGGCGAATGCGACGGCACCCTGCTGCCGTCTTCTGGATCGCGATCCGGTCAACGGTCACCGACCCTCGGTCGATGTGCTGTTTGATTCGGTCGCCGAGCTTGCCGGCCGCAATGCCGTGGGCGTCATCCTGACCGGGATGGGGCGCGACGGAGCGGCGGGCCTACTGAAAATGCGTCATGCCGGTGCGCGAACCATCGGCCAGAACGAAAGAACATGCGTCGTATACGGGATGCCCCGAGTGGCATTCGAACTGGGCGCAGTCGAACACCAGTTTCCGCTCGCGTCCATCGGGGAGGAAATTCTGAAGATCACTGCCGCCCGTAGAGAAGGGAGCGAATAATGTCTATCGCCGAGAAAATTAAGGTCCTCATTGTCGACGATCAGGTGACGAGTCGCCTGCTTCTGGGAGACGCGCTGCAGCAGCTCGGCTTCAAGCAGATCACCGCGGCCGGGGATGGCGAGCAGGGCCTGAAGATCATGACCCAGCAGCCGCATCACCTGGTGATCTCCGACTTCAACATGCCGAAGATGGACGGCCTGGTGTTCCTGCAGCACGTCCGTGCCAATCCGGCCACGAAGAAGGCGGCGTTCATCATCCTGACGGCCCAGGGCGATCGGGCGCTGGTGCAGAAGGCGGCGGCGCTCGGCGCCAACAACGTGCTCGCCAAGCCGTTCACGATCGAGAAGATGAAGGCGGCAATCGAAGCCGTGTTCGGGGCATTGAAATGAACACCGATGCCGGGACGCGCCGCGTCCACGTGATACAGGGCGAATACAAGGTGGTGAGCGAGCCGGACGTCGTGCTGACGACGATCCTGGGGTCCTGCGTTGCCGCCTGCCTGCGCGACCCGGTAACCGGTGTCGGTGGAATGAACCATTTCCTCCTCCCCGGATCGGCGGAGGCGATGGTGTCCGGCGGCGATGCGACCCGCTACGGTGTGCACCTGATGGAACTGTTGATCAACGGTCTCTTGAAGAACGGCGCCCGGCGCGACCGGCTGGAGGCCAAGATCTTCGGCGGTGCCAGAACGATGGCCCGCTTCTCCAATGTCGGCGAGCAGAATGCGCGCTTCGCCCGGCAGTTTCTGACGGACGAGGGGATCAGGATCGTTGGCGAAAGCACCGGTGGTGAGCATGGAAGAAAGCTGGAGTTCTGGCCTTCGACCGGGCGGGCCCGCCAGCATGCGCTCACCGGCGTGGAGACGCAACGTGCCGTCGCTCTGGAGTCGCAACCGGTATTGGCGCCGAAGCCTGTCGAAAGCTCGATCGAATTCTTCTGAGGCTGCGGGCCGGCCTTGCGACGCAAATGCATACAGCCGCACGATGCGCGCCGGGAAGGCTGCCGTTGCGGGAAAGTGGAGATGCCATGAAATCCCAGTGTCCGAGCGAAGCACCCGTCATGGAGGAATCCCTGCCCGCGGTCCTGATGCGCGTCGTCTCCGAGTTGCACGCCGTTGCCGATCTGGTCGAGAGGATTGAGCCGCTGCTTGGCGAGTTGCATCCGGAAGCGGGGCAAGACGGTGTCGCCGAACGCATGGTGGTGCTGCAGGGGATCGATCTGGCCGTGCAGAAGACGCGAGGGCTGGCTGAGTTCATAAGCCACATCACCGCCGACATGCCTGGCGGCTGGGCGGTCGATGTGACGACGGCGCTCAATCTCGTCAAGCTTGCGGACATGCAGAAGGCGCTGAGCAGCGCTGCCAGCCGCCCCGAAGCTGCGCAGCCGCTCGCCAAGGCCTCGGGAGATTTCGAGGCCTTCTGATTCGCCCATCCCGCATCTGGCTTGTGGCACCGCACGTTTGAGCGATCACGTGCGGTGTTTTGCATTTCGGATCGGGCAGAAATAAGTCGTTGATATTAAAGAGTGTTATTGATTTTGCCGGGTGCCCAGATTGCTATCCGGCCCGCGGAAACGGCCCATTTCCGCGAAACGTTCGCGCAAGTTTCACCATCTAGGTTGCGAAGCGGGTCCCTTTGGATCTGCGTAATTCTTGGGGCTGAAGGCGCCGTTGGCTGTGGCGCCATACCGGGGTTGGGCAATTTAACTGAGCAGGTCGCCTTCATGGCCGATGGCTACCTGGCAAAGTTCGTGCGGGAACAGAATGAATCTGTTGGAACAGCTTAAGAGTATTGGCAAGAATCTCGCTTCGCTCGGGCAAACGAAGCTGGCGCTTCTGGCCGGCGCAGGCGTCGTTACCCTAGGGCTGGTGCTTGCAGCCGCATTCTTCGTCAACAAACCCGCCTACGAGACCTTGTATGTCGGGCTGGAAAACTCCGACATCAACCAGATCAGCATCGCGCTGGCGGAAGCCAACATCGACTTCAAGGCCGGCACCGAAGGCGGGAGCCTCCAGGTTCCTGTCGGGCAGACCGGGAAGGCGCGGCTCTATCTCGCCGAGCGCGGCCTGCCGAACAGTTCGAACTCCGGCTACGAACTCTTCGACAATGTCGGCTCGCTGGGCCTGACCTCGTTCATGCAGGAAGTCACCCGCGTTCGTGCGCTTGAAGGTGAAATCGCCCGCACGATCCAGCAGATCAACGGGATCGCCGCCGCCCGCGTTCACATCGTCATGCCGGACCGCGGCAACTTCCGCAGGGCGGAGCAGGCGCCGACGGCCTCGGTCATGATCCGCGCCAGCAGCACCGCCGGCCGCAAGTCCGCCGCGTCCATACGCCATCTCGTCGCCGCGTCCGTTCCAGGGCTGGAAGCCGAGCATGTGACGATTCTCGATTCCGCCGGCCAGCTGCTCGCCTCTGGCGACGATGCGGAGGGCAACACGCTCAACCGTTCGCTCAACATCGTCCAGTCGGTGCAGGAAGACGTCGAGCGCAACATCGAAAAGGCGCTCGCGCCCTTCCTCGGCATGGACAATTTCCGTGCCAGCGTCATGGCGTCGCTCAATACCGATTCGCAGCAGACGCAGGAAACGGTCTACGACCCGGAATCCCGCGTCGAGCGCTCCGTGCGCGTCACGCGTGAAAGCCAGAAGTCCAACCAGAGCCAGCTGCAGAAGCCGGCGACGGTCGAGCAGAACATTCCCCAGGGCGGCCCCGACGAGGGCATTGGCCCGCAGTCGAGCGACCAGGCCGACAAGAAGGAAGAGCAGACCAACTACGAAATCAACAGCAAGACCGTTGCCACCGTTCGCAACAGTTTCCAGATCGAGCGGCTTTCGGTGGCCGTCGTCGTCAACCAGGGGCGCATCGCTGCGCTGGTCGGCGAACCCGCCGACCAGGCGAAGGTGGATGCCTACCTGGCGGAGATGCAGAAGATCGTCTCGTCGGCGGCCGGCCTGGACGCCGATCGCGGCGACGTCGTCACGCTGACCGCCATGACCTTCCTGGACAACCAGTTGCTCGACGAAGCCGTTCCCGGCCCGGGCGTCATGGAAACGCTGGCGCGCAACCTGTCGACGATCATCAACGCACTCGCCTTCGTTGCCGTCGCCTTCCTCGTCGTCTGGTTCGGCTTCCGTCCGGTCGTGCGCTCCGTCACGGGCGGTGCCGGTGCCACGGCGCTGGACGCCGATGCTGCCGGGCTCGAATTGCCCGACTTCTCTCCGGCGGTCGGCGTGGGCGCAGGCAGCGGTGCGCTGATGGACGGCTTCGGTGCGGACTTCGGCTTCGACAGCACCGACGATCTGCTCAGCGCCGGGGACGATGGCGAGGGCGTCTTCAATCGCCGCGTCAAGGAAGGGCCGGAGCGGCGCCTGGCCCGCATGGTCGAGATCAGCGAGGAACGCGCGGCCAAGATCCTGCGCAAATGGGCCGAGAACCAGGCGGCCTGATCGGCCGGACAGACCGACACAACGAAGATCCCGCCGAAAGGCGGGATTTTTGTTTGGGATGATGCAGGGCGCGGCCACCCTTGCCGCTGTTGAAGGTGCTCGGTTGCAACCGCAACGGTGTGATGCGGGCGAGAGGCGGGGGGTGCATGGTGCATTTTTTGCGCCCGGTGTGACTCGAAAGCGACGGTTTTCGTAATGCGGAGCGGCGCCTTCCCTTGCGTCAGTCGCGATCGTTGCACGATCTTCTGGCGTTCAAAAAAATTTGTCCCGCACAGACATGACAAATGTCAGGTCGAAATTGCGCGGTGCGAGGCTTGTCGCAGCGGATGCTAAAATGCGGCGAAGGCCGCTCGCATTGCCAAATTCCAATTGTTAACAAAAGTTTAAATCCGGACGATGGGGCTGCGGCAATATGCTTCGTCCGGCCGAGGCGAATCGAGGCACGACGCGGCGCAAAAGTAAATCCCGATCTGCGGGCTGTGGCTTTTGAACAGCGTCCCTGTACACTTTAGTCACTGATTCGTTTGGTGAATCCCGCCCCATGCGGCTTGATCGGGTCGGCGCCGGGTTTGGCGTCGACACGAGGGGATGGCGGGATGATCCGGCCGAATTCGGCAACGGGGGCTATTATGGAATCGATCAGAGCGGATGTAGCGCTCCGGGAACCCCATGGGTTTTCCGCGATCGCCGGTGAGCGTAAGAGCGCGCGTGAACAGCTGGTTCACCAACTCAGGCGCTGTGCGGATCGCGTCAGCCTCCCGGCGGGACTGCGGGCGCTCACCCAATATGTCAGCGCTTCGCACTACCTGCTCGTCCGCCAGGACCTGTCATTTGATTCGGACACCGACTTCGTCGTCGCGTCGGACTGGCCGTTCGATATGGTACGCGGCCTTGCGGGTTCGATTGCGGCAAACCATGTGCGCATGAGCGAGTTTGATCGCTGTTGCAACCTGATGCAGCCGAGCTTTTCACAGTTTGCCGACGACGTCGCCGTGCCTGCCGGCGTCAGTCGGGAATATTGCGCCATCGTCTTCAACGTCGGGCGGGTGCGGATGGCGTTGCTCCTCCTTTTTCCGGAGCATTTTATCCTCTCGCAAAGCAATCTTCGCGACGTCGGACTTCTGACCGGCTATCTCGCCAGCATCTGCTGCCGGCCTTCGACGCGGCTCGAACGCGAATCCGACCTGACCGATCGCGAAATCGAGTGTCTCTATTGGATTGCCGAGGGCAAGACCAGCGACGAGATTGCGGTGATTCTCGGAATCTCGCGCAACACGATCAACAACTACATCGCCAGCGTGATGCGAAAGACCGCGACCAAAACGCGCTCCGAAGCGATTGCCTGGGCGGTGCGAAACAATCTCGTCTGAGGGAGGCGTGATGGACGTTCAGCTTCCCCCGGTCGCTGCCGAAATCCGGATCGGCAAACTCTCAAGGCCGCAGCGCACCGGCGACACGGTGGCGACCCTTCAGCACATGCAAAAGATGATCGGCGCAAGCAATTTCGCCGTCCTGCGCATCCTCGGCCAGGGATTGCCTTCAACGCGGCGCTTAAGTTGCGCGCTCAGCAACTGGGCCGACCAGGCCGAACACCGGACGCACCTGCTGCTGGAGGCCTATGGCGAAGAGTTGGTAGCCCACCTTGAGGCCTCGACCTTGCCGGTCGTCTGGGAAGGGGAAGAGGCCGGCCGGATCGCGGCAACCGAGCTTCCGCCCTTCGCAGAGTGCTTTTCGCCCAGTCGTCTTGCGGCCTCGGGTATCGCCTTTCCGGTCCGCCTGGGGACGAACGGAAACGGTTTTATCGTCTTCACCGGGACGTCCCTCAACTTCGGCAGCGATGTCGTCCTCGACCTGCACATGCGCGCCCATCAGGTCATGATCGATCTGCTGGGCACGGACGCGAAGCGGTTGCAGCTGGCCGAAAAGCTCAACGAGCGCGAAATTGTGTGCCTGCAGATGGCGGGTGACGGCTGCATCAGCGAGAGCATTGCGGAAAAACTGGGCCTCTCGGTCCACACCGTCAACGCCTACCTCGGTACGGCGACCGCCAAGCTGGACGCGGTCAACCGCATTCAGGCGATCGCAAAGGCGATTCGCTTCGGTTACATCCGATGAGCGAAAGCGGCGGCGTTAGGCCGCCGCACCCAGGCCGAGGGAAGGCGACCCCAGACGCTTGAACTGCGATTCCCTAAGGCTGGCGGCAAGCAAGGCGGTGTTGTCATCGGGATCGGCCATGGGGTCGTCAAAGGCGACGTGCGTGATTTCCAGACCGGCCCGTTCGTTGCCCAGTTGTAGCCGGGCGTAGACGGTCACGCCGCGCGGGCGCAATTCGAGGTCGAGCGTCACCTCGGGCTGGTCGCCCCAGTCGAGCTTGTAGTCGCCTCCGGCGCCAAAGACGACGGTGCCGGGCAGGAAGTACAGTTCAGCAGCCGATGCGACCAGATCGGCCAGGTTTCCGTAGCACTCGAAGCGCAGCAGCGACACGAGATCGGCTGCATCGAGCAGCCGCAGTTCCGAAGCAACCGGGCCGATCGCCTCGGCCACAATCCTCTCGCGCTGGGCAGAATAGGAACATTTTCTCATCGGATCTCGCTTACCGTCTTATTTGGGCGAAGCTTGGTAGACCCGGTGAATCAGCTCCGCCACGGCTTTGTAAAACACCGGCGGAATGACACTATCGACCGAGACTTGCGCAAACATGGAGCGTGCAAGCGGCGGATCCTCAAAAACCGGAATGCCGTTCTGCTCGGCCAGCTCGCGGATCTTGAGGGCGACCAGATCCTGGCCCTTGGCAACCACGATGGGGGCCTCCTGCTCTTCGCGCACATAGCGTAGCGCCACGGCAAAGTGGGTCGGGTTGGCGATGACGAGGGTGGCGCGCGGTACGGCGGCGATCATCCGCTTGCGGGCGCGGTCGCGCTGGATGGAGCGCAGGCGGCTCTTGACGATCGGATCGCCCTGGGCCTGCTTGTGCTCCTCCTTGACCTCCTGCTTGGTCATGCGCAGTTCGGAGTACCAATGGTGGCGCGTCCAGGCGAAGTCGAGCGCGGCGATCGCAGCGGTGGCAAACAGGATGATCACGAGGATCGTGTGGGCTTCCTCCGCCAGGATGGCGAATATTGCCGAAGGGTCGGCAAACATGGCGTTCAGCGCGGCGAAGTAGTCGTCCCAGAGCACGAAGAAGACGACGATCGACACGACCCCGACCTTGATGAAGGATTTGCCGAATTCGACGAGCCCCTGCTTGCCGAACATGCGGCCGAAACCCTTGACCGGCGAGAGCCGCGACAACTGCGGGCGAACGCGCTCCAGCACCGGGCTCGGCAGGTTCTGCAGGATCGAGGCGGCAAGCCCGAATGTCATCATCATGATGAGGGCCGGCATCAGCAGGGCCCCTGCTTCCCAGACAAGGTGACGGAACAGCGCAATGATGTCGCCGCTGGTTTCCAGATCCCAGGCCTCGGGTTGCTCGAAAAGGTCGCGCAGCGTTTCGGCGATTCGCGCTATGCCCCCCGGCAGGAAGAAGACCATAAAGAGATAGATCGCAACCGACGAGGCGAAGACGGGAATTTCCCGTGCAAACGGCGTATTGCCCTTCTCCGCCGCGTCGCGGATTTTCTTCTCGGAAGGGGCCTCTGTTTTGCTATCCTTGTCCTCGCCGTCGGCCATGGACAACACTCCCGCAGCTCGCCTGGCCGTTCAACTGTGTTCCGGCCACGCTGCGCCGGCGCCGGCGCACAAAAAGGACCCGATTCTCGGCGAGAATCGGGTCCGGGAAACGGTCGAGCCTGGAGCAGGGAGAGTCAAGCCGGATCAGGCCGCGGCCTGGGTCTCGTCCTTCTCTTTCAACTGAATCTGGCCCGCTGCGGCCAGTCGGATTGCTTCCTGGGTGATCGAGCGGCGGGCGATCGCCACGTCGCGGGGGCGAACGCCCTGGTCGCCGGCGGCGAGGTCGGACTCGATCATGCGGCGCTGGCGCGCGCCGATTGCGGACAGGACGGCCTCGCGCAGTTCCATCGACGTCCCGCGAAGGGCCGCCGTGATGATGTCGCCGGCAACGTCGTTGAAGAGCGCCACCCGGCTCGCCTGCGGCATCGAGAGCAGATCCTCGAACAAAAAGATCTTCGGCCGAACCTTCTTGACGGAAGCGGTGCTGATCGTTCCCAGCGAGGCGAGCAGTTCGTCGACCTGGTTCTTTTCCAGTTCGTTCATCATCTCGGCGACCTTGTTCGAGCCGGGCGAGTTGCGCTCGGCCTCGAAGGCATCCATCATTTCGAGGACGCGGTTCTCGATGATGGCGGCTGCCTTGGGGCTGGCCTCCTTGAGGTTGACGGCGCGATTGATGATGTCGGCGCGGCTTTCCTCCGGCACTTCGAGAAGGATCTTGGCGCCGAAGGCGGACGGCATCATCGAGAGGATGTAGGCGATGGTTTGCGGATGCTCTTTCAGCAGGTAACGGCTGATGAAGGCGGCGTCCGCATCCTGCAGGCGGTCCCAGATGGTCGTCTCGTAGGCCTGGAAGGCCGTGCGGCGACCGAGCAGGCCGTCGACCTCATCAGGCGTCAGCCCTTCCTCAAGGATGCTCTCCATCATCTTGGCGTTGTCCATCAGACCCGCGCCTTCGGTGAAGAGGTCCTCGAATTCGTTGACCAGTTCGAGCAATTCATGCGGCGGGATCGGGCGCAGGTTCTGCGCCGCGGCGATGATGCCCTGCAGTTCGCCTTGGGTGAAGAACTTCAAGAGCTTTCCGGCGACCGGCTTGCCCATCGCCAGAAGTACCGCCGCCGCCTTGTCCACCGGCGTCAGCGGTGCGCCGACCGCCGTGCTGCCGAAATTGTCGAAATCCATCATGGATGCCTCCTGAAACCTTGACCGGTATCAGATCTTGGAAGTGCTCTTGACCTCGATGAGCTTCACCCCGAAGCGGGTGTCGTCATTCTCGAGGACGGTGATTTCGCCGCGGCCGATGGTCCGGCCGTTGACCATGATCTCGACCGGCTCGCCGATCCGGCGGTCCAGTGCGATCGTGGCACCTTCGGTAAGGTTCATGAGGCCCGAGACCGGCATCTGCGACGATCCGAGGACGATCTGCAGGTCGATCGGAATGTCCATGATGAGGTTAAGGTTCGCCTCCAAGGCGCTTCCCGGCCGCGGCGCTGCGGTGGCGTCTGCGAGCTCCGGAACGCCGAACTCGCCACCGGCAAACCCGCCATCCTGGAAGGGCGCCTCTTCCGTGGTGCCGAAGTCGCCGCCGAAGCCGGTGTCTGTGCCGGAGCCGAAATCGCCACCAAAGGCGGCCAGGGGATCGCTTTCCCCGGTTTGCGCGAAGTCCATGCCGAAGTCGGTGGTGGATGGACCGGTTGCATCCTGTTTCAGAACGCCGCGCAGATCATCGATCGCCTGTTCGAGTTCGGCGTCGTTGGCGTTGATGGTTGATGCAAGGTCGTCTGCGAGAGGTGCTTTTTTGGGTGCCATGTGATCACTATTCCATCTTGAGCTTGCCCGAAGCGTGCTGCCTGGACTGGTGCTATCCCACAATGTGTTGCAGCAGCTCGTCCTCCGAGCCGTAGGTATCCTTTACGCGAACCGTGTAGCGCGCACCCGAACGGCCAAACTCGCAAACATAGAGCTTGTTGCCGTTGGCGCTGACGTCGACGCGCACGTCGCCGGTGTCGTGGAATGGGATGATGTCGCCGGCCTGCAGTCGGCTGATCGTGTCCAGGGTCTGGCTCTCCAGCCGGATGTGGGCCTGCAGCGTTACCTTCGAGCGGCGCACCTGCTCGCTTAGGTGCTCGCTCCACTCCCTGGGCGTCTTGATTTCATTGGCCGGCTTGGGCGCGGCGATCGTCGATTTCAGCAGCGCGCTTTGCGGAACGACCAGGTAGAAGTTCGACAGCACAGGACCGATGCCGACGGACATCTGCACCATCGCGGCGAACGTTTCCTCCGTACCGTTCTCCGGCGTCCTGCGGCCCTCGACGTTATAGGCGGGGCCTGCGAGCGGTTCGTAGCCGGCGCCGCCGCCGACGGCGGTTTTGAGCACACCCGAGATCCGGCTGACGACCATCGCGGCGACATCGAGTTCGATGCGCGACAGCGGCCTGGGTTCCGGCTCCTCGATCGAGTCGCTGACGGCACCGAGCATATTCTCCACCAGGGTGACGATGAAGGGGCTGTCGCAAACGATGGCGTACTGGTTGCTCCAGCTGCGCAGTTCGCAATCGGCAATCGCCATGGCGCCGCCGAGTCCGGAGATCAGTTGGCCGTAGCGGCCGACTTCGTAGCCGGCGTAGGAAACGGCGATCTCGAACCCGAACTCGCCCGCAAAAACATCCGGCAGGAATTCCGCGAACACCTCGCCGAGGGCCGCGCAGCGCTTGGAGATCGTTTCCCGGTCGCCGAGCTGACCGACAAGTCGGGCGAGCACGATCGGATCATGTCTGGGTTTGGGAGACGCTGTCATGTCGTTCCTGCTCATTTAGGCCGCCTTCGAGTCGCCGCCCGGGTTCATCATTTCCTGCTCGACGGCATCGATCGACGGCCGCTCATACGAGGAGATGGTCTTGCGGCCGTACTCGAGCGCGACCTGCGGAACCGACCCGTTCATGTAGGCAAGCAGCGTCTGCTTGACGATGATATAGAGCCGGTTCTGTTTGGCGCGGACGGATTTGATATTGGTCGCGATCGGCGACACCACCGAGTAGGAGAGGAACACGCCCAGCAGCGTCCCGACCAGCGCGGCTGCGATCTTGCCGCCCAGGATCTCCGGCGACTCGTTAATCGCGCCCATGGCCTTGACCACGCCCAGAACGGCCGCGACGATGCCGATTGCCGGCAACGCATCGGCGACGGTGCTCATGGCCGCGTATGGCTTCATCTTGTCGTTGGTGATGGTCTGGATTTCCTCGTCCATCAGCGCCTCAATCTCATGCGAGCGGGCATTGCCGATGATGATCAGCCGGACGTAGTCGCAGATGAAGGTCGTCAGTTCCTTGTTCTGCAGGACGGTGGGGGCCGATTGGAAGATCGATGATTCTTCCGGATTGTCGATGTGGCTTTCGATCTCGTTGCGCGACTTCGTGCGCAGATCGCGCATCAGGCTGTAGAGCACGCCGAGCGTGTCGAGGTAGTGCCGTTCCTTCGGCACCGTGTGCTTGAACGCTTCCAGGAGCGCCTTGCCGGTGTCCTTCACGACTTTCATGGTGTTGGCGATGATGAAACCGCCGAGACCTGCGCCGCCGATGATCAGGAGTTCGAACGGCTGGTTGAGCACCTCGAGATGTCCGCCCATGGCCATGTAGCCGCCAATGACGCAACCGAAGGTGACGATCAGACCGATGATGATGTTCATTGTAAGCCCACAAGCCCCGACATAATTCCGACCGCACCTGAATAGGATTCCAGCCTTGTGTGAGGCTGTACCTTCGTACCCTTTCGAGAAAGCTTCCGGCTTACAGGTTCGCGCAAGCAAGGAAGGTCAGGTTTGGCGCCGGACGGGCGGCACTGGTGCCCTGATGAACCAAAAAGGGCGTATCCATCGTGACGACCACCTACACGAGCTACAAACTGATCAGCGCCGATCTTGCGACCTCGCTCAAGCGGGTCGCCGAGCAGCCGGACGTGAAACGCGAAAGCGAATACTACCTGGCCAAGATCGGCTCGATCAAATCCATTGACGCGTTCTTCGCCGACAGCCGCCTCTATAATTATGCGATGAAGGCGCACGGCTTGGAAGACATGGCCTATGCCAAGGCCTTCATGCGCAAGGTCCTGACGGAGGGTGTCGACGCCGATGACGCGTTCGCCAACAAGCTCTCCGACAGCCGCTACAAGGAACTGGCGGAGTCGCTGAATTTCGCCCGGCACGGCGAGGCGGCCACCAGTTTCGAGCGTGCCCAGAAGGGCGTCGTCGACAAGTACAGGCGCCAGACCCTGGAGGTGAACGCCGGCAACGAGAACACCGGGGTACGGCTCGCGCTGTATTTCGAGCGGATGGCTTCGTCGATTACCAGCGGTTATTCGATCATCGCCGACGACGCGATCTCGCAGGTCGTGCGGACCGCGCTTCAGCTTCCCATGGAGTTCGTCGGTACCGACGTCGACCGCCAGGCGGCCTACTACGAAGACGTCCTCGATCTTGCCGACTTCCAGGATCCGGTCAAGGTCGGCACGTTTCTGGAGCGCTTCACGGCGATGTGGGAGCTCGACAATCCGTCGGGTTCCTACGACCCGCTGACGGTGTTCCAGCCGACCAGCCTGACCGGGATCTCCACCGATCTTCTCATTTCCATCAATAACCTGAAACTCGGAGGCCGCTAGAATGGAAACCGGGCTTTATGTCTCGCTTTCGTCCCAGATCGCGCTCGATCGTCGCCTGACGACGCTTGCCGATAACGTTGCCAATGCCAACACGGTCGGCTTCCGGGCAACGGAGATCAAGTTTAACGACGTCGTCGCCGACAACGGCAAGGCCAAGATTGCTTTCGTGGACCAAGGCAATGAGTACCTGTCGACGCGCAACGGCGGGATGACCGAGACCAAGGGCGCGCTGGACTTTGCGATCAAGGGCGATGCCTGGTTTGCCGTCCAGACGCCGCTTGGCCAGACACTGACGCGCGACGGTCGCTTCACGCTGACCGAAAACGGCGACCTGGTAACCCTCAACGGCTACCCGGTGCTCGATGCCGGCGGCGCGCCGATCCAGATCGACGGCAATGCCGGCCCGATCAAATTGAGTGCCGATGGTCAGCTCAATCAGAACGGGCAGCCGGTCGCCGCGCTTGGCCTGTTCGAGGCGGATCTCTCGGCCGGCTTCGTGCGCGCCGGCAACAGCGGGATCATTCCGACGCTCGCGCCCGAGCCGGTTGTCGACCGCATCGACGTCGGTGTGGCGCAGGGCTTCATCGAAGAATCCAACGTCAATCCGATCTCCGAGATGACCCAGCTCATCACCGTGACGCGTGCGTTCGAGAGCATCAACTCGCTGCTGCAGCAGAGCGAGTCCTCCATCGACAACGCGATCAAGACGCTCGGCGGCAGCCGGTAACGGATGACCATGACGCAGACGCAGCCAGGCAACCCGGCGACCGGCGATGGCGCCCGCAAGCTCAGTGCGCTTGCTGGGCTCGTGCGGCGCTATTCCAATCCGGAGTTCTCCGTCGCGCATGGCGGTCACGTGCAGACCATCGCGGCCGGAAACTACACCGTCAGCGGCTTGTCGCGGCATGTGCGGCTCGGGGAATTCGTCGCTCATCGCAGCCCCACGGGCATCCATCTCGGCGAGGTGGTGCGGGTCGAGCAGGAAACCGTGGTCGTCTGCCCGATCGAACCGGGCGAACCGATCGGCATCCACGACACGGTCATCCGCAAGGGCGCCTTTCGCATCGCGCCGACGGGCGCCTGGTGCGGGCGCACCATCAATGCGCTCGGAGAACCGATCGATGGCCACGGACCGATGACGCAGGGCGATGTGCGCCGATCGATTGCCAACACGGCGCCGCCTTCGATGACGCGTCGCCGCGTCGAGCAGGGTTTCTCCACCGGCGTTCGTGCCATCGACATCTTCGCACCGCTCTGCCTCGGCCAGCGGCTGGGGATTTTCGCCGGATCGGGGGTCGGCAAGTCGACGCTGCTTTCGATGCTGGCCCGCGCCGATGCCTTCGACAAGGTCGTCATCGCGCTTGTGGGCGAGCGTGGCCGCGAGGTGCGCGAGTTCATCGAGGACACGCTTGGAGACAATCTGTCGAAGTCGGTCGCGGTGGTCGCGACCAGCGACGAGAGCCCGATGCTGCGCAAGATGGCGCCGCTGACCGCGGTCACCATCGCCGAGCACTTTCGCGACCAGGGCGACAACGTGCTGCTGATCGTCGACAGCGTCACGCGTTTCGCACATGCGATCCGCGAAGTGGCGACCGCGTCCGGCGAGCCGCCAATCGCGCGCGGCTATCCGGCGTCGGTGTTCACCGAACTGCCGCGGCTGCTGGAAAGGGCCGGTCCGGGCGCGGAGGGAACGGGGACGATCACCGCGATCATCTCGATCCTGGTGGATGGCGACAATCACAACGACCCCATCGCCGATTCGACGCGCGGCATTCTCGATGGTCATATCGTGCTGGAACGCAGCCTGGCCGATGAGGGTCGTTACCCGCCGATCAATCCGCTCTCCTCGATCTCGCGTCTTGCCCGCAAGGTCTGGACCGCGGACCAGGAAAAGCTGGTGGCGCGCCTGAAAGCGTTGATCCATCGCTACGAGGAAACGCGCGACCTTCGCCTGATCGGCGGCTACCGCCCCGGCAGCGACGCCGACCTCGACATGGCGATAAAACAGGTTCCGATCATTTACGACGTGCTGCGCCAGTCGCCGGGCGAGAAGCCGGCCGCCGATTCCTTCGCCGACCTGGCGGTGGCGTTGCGCACCGCGGCGGCCAATCAGCCGAATGGTGCCGGTAATGCGAGGCCAAGGGGATGAACATGACAGACCATGATGCGGACAAGGTTGTCCGGCCGTTGAAACGGCCGGAGGCGAAGACCAGCAGCCTCAGCGATCGGCTGCTCGTCACCACGGGCGTGGCGCTGGCCGCCTCGGCGGCCTTCTTCCCCTGGTATGTCTTCCTCAACCCGCAGGATTTTTCCGTTCCGCCGCTGTGGCAGGGCGACAGGCGCGATTTGCCTGAAACGCCGGCGCGGGAGGTGATGAGCGTCTCGCCCGCTGCGATGGTCGACGAAGACGATGCGGATGCGGCGAGCGACGTCGACCCGGTCAAAACCGCCACCGTTCCAAATCTCGGCCGCGAGAAGAAGACGGGCGCCACCCCGGAGAAGCCGCTGGATCAGCCACTTCCCGCACCGACCGGCTTCCGGCTGATGCATGTTGCCAATGGCCGGGCCCTCATCGAGGACGCTTCGGGACTGTATATCGTGCGCGTCGGATCGATCCTGCCCGACAGCAGCCGGCTCGCGACGCTGGAACAGCGTGACGGCGAGTGGGTGATCGTCACCTCGAACGGGGATGTCTACAAGCGCAACTAATTCGCCTGATCCGCAGGTCATCGCAAGAACCGCCGGCCGCCTCGCCGGCGGTTTTTTCGTTTTTCAGGCGCGAACCGAAGCAGGATCTCCCGGCAAGTCCCACGCAAGTTTAACCCCCTAGGTTCCGTGGCACCAACGATGGAGTTTGCCGTCATGCAACCAATTCAGTTTTTCGAGCTGGCTTCCAGGCAGGCCGAGTGGCTTTCCGTTCGCCAGTCGGTGGTCGCGGGCAACATCGCCAACGCCAACACCCCGGGCTACAGGGCCAAGGATGTCAGCCCCTTCCAGTCGGTGCTCGAAAACACCGGCATCCGCATGGCCGCCACCAATCCGATGCATTTCACCGAGGGCAGCCTCAGCAGCGAGATCACCGAGGTCGAGCCGAACAAGGATGTCGGTGAGCAGATTTCGGGCAACACCGTTGGTCTTGCCGAGGAACTGATGAAGCAAGGTCAGGTCAAGCGCGAGTTCGAACTCAATGCCGGCCTCGTCAAAGTGTATCATCGCATGATGCTGATGACTGTCAGGAAGTAATGATGGATCCCCTACTCGCCTCAATGAAAGTCGCCGCATCCGGTCTGGATGCGCAGTCCACCCGTATTCGGATCGTTTCGGAAAACCTGGCAAACGCACGCTCGACCGGCGACGTGCCCGGAGCGGATCCGTATCGACGCAAGACCATCACCTTCGTTTCCGAGCTCGACCGTGCAAGCGGTGCTTCGCTCGTCGAGGTCGACCGACTTGCGGAGGATGAAAGCGACTTCGCCGCGGAATTCGACCCGGGCAATCCGGCCGCCGACGAGAAGGGCATGGTGAAGATCCCTAACGTCAATGTGCTGGTCGAAATGGCGGACATGCGCGAAGCCAACCGCTCCTATGAAGCCAATCTGCAAAGCATCAAGCAGTCGCGCGATCTCATCAGCGCGACCATCGACCTGCTGAGGGCATCGCAATGATCGATTCAATCCAGAGCGTCCGTTCGTTTTCCACGTCCGCCCTGACCGAAACGGCGACGGAGAACACTGTCGCCGGCAGCACGCTCCAGTCGGCGCTGGCTCCGAGCGCGCCGCAGCCGATGAGCTTCGCCCAGGTGCTGGGCGACATGGCGACCGACGCGGTCAACGCGCTGAAGCTCAGCGAAACGAAGTCGTTCGAGGCGGTTCAGGGCAAGGCGAGCACCCGTGAGGTCGTTGACGCCGTGATGAGCGCCGAGCAGGCGCTGCAGACGGCGATCTCGATCCGCGACAAGGTCGTCACCGCCTACCTCGATGTCGCACGCATGCAGATCTGAAGGACCGTGCCATGAAAGCTCTCGCCATCGCCGCAACCGGCATGAACGCGCAACAGACCAATCTCGAGGTCATCGCGAACAACATCGCCAACATCAACACGACGGGCTACAAGCGGGCCCGCGCCGAGTTCTCCGATCTGCTCTACCAGACCGAGCGCGCCCAGGGCGTGCCGAACCGCGCCAACGCGGCCATCGTTCCCGAAGGCGCGATCATCGGTCTCGGCGTCAAGACCGCGGCCGTCCGCAACCTGCATCTGCAGGGCAGCCTGACGCAAACCGGCAACTCCTTTGACATCGCGCTCGTCGGCCGTGGCTGGTTCCAGATCGAAGCGCCGGACGGAACGACGCTCTACACGCGTTCAGGCGCCTTCAACACGAACGCCGACGGACAGCTCGTCACGCTCGACGGCTACACCGTTGCGCCGGGAATCACCGTGCCCGCAGAGGCAACCGCGGTCACGGTTAACCGTTCCGGCCAGGTCTTTGCGACCGTCAACGGAGAGGACCAGGACCTCGGCCAGATCACCCTTGCGAACTTCATCAACGAGGCCGGTCTCGAGCCGCTCGGGGAAAACCTGTTCCGCGAGACCGAGGCATCCGGTGACGCCATCGTCGGCGCGCCGGACGAGAACGGCTTTGCCTACATGCAGCAGAACTACCTCGAGGCGTCGAACGTCGATCCGGTCAAGGAAATCACCGATCTGATCTCGGCCCAGCGCGCCTATGAAATGAACTCGAAGATCATCCAGGCGGCAGACGAGATGGCCGCCGTCGTCAGCAAGAACCTCCGCTAACCGCAGCAGACGAGGGAAACATGATGTTTCGCCTGTTACAATCGCATCAAAAGAAGGCTCGTGCAGGTCGGGCGAGGGGGCTGTTCGCTGCCCTCGTCCTGGCGCTCGCAGGTCTTACGGTCGGGCTGGGCACGGCGCAAGCCGCTGGCGAAGCGCGTTACGCGGTTGTTCCCAAGCGAACCATCTATCCCGGCGAGCAGCTTGACGCGGCGCAGCTCGAGGAGGTCGAGGTCACCAATCCCAACATCGCGCCCGGCTACGCCGAAGAGATCGCGGCTGTCAGCGGGCTGATCACGAAGAAGACGCTCCTTGCCGGCCGGATCATTCCTGTCTCCTCCCTGCGCGAGCCGTTCGCGGTCTCACGGGGCAAGACCGTGCGGCTCGTCTTCCAGAACGGTCCGCTCATCATCTCGGCGTCCGGCACGCCGCTGGAAGATGCCTCGGTCGGCGACCTCATCAAGGTTCGCAACATGGATTCCGGCGTCATCGTCTCCGGAACCGTGATGGGCGACCATACCGTGCACGTGGTGGCAAAATGATCAGACCGTTCCTGTCCCGCCTCCTGGGCGTCCTCGTGGGGCTTGCGCTTTCAGTCGCGCCGGCACACTCGGCCGCGCGCGTCAAGGACGTCGCATCGCTCCAGGCGGGGCGAGACAACCAGTTGATCGGCTACGGCCTTGTCGTCGGCTTGCAGGGCACCGGCGACAGTCTGCGCTCCTCTCCGTTCACGGAACAGGCGTTGCAATCGATGCTGCAGAACCTCGGAATCAATACGCAGGGTGAGCGCTCCCGTGCCAAGAACGTCGCGGCCGTGCTCGTCACGGCCACGCTCCCGCCCTTCGCAAGCCCGGGCAGCCGCATCGACGTGACGGTCGGCTCGCTCGGCGATGCCACGTCGTTGCGTGGCGGCTCGCTGGTGATGACGTCGCTCACTGGCGCGGATGGTCAGATTTACGCGGTTGCGCAGGGGTCCGTCGTCGTCACCGGGTTCAACGCGCAAGGCGATGCAGCCTCGATCCAGCAGGGCGTTACGACCGCTGGCCGCGTGCCGAACGGCGCGATCATAGAGCGGGAGCTTCCGGCCCGGTTCAAGGACAGTTCCGACCTGGTGCTGCAGCTCCGCAACCCGGATTTCTCGACTGCGGTCGGCATGGCGGACGCCATCAACCGCTACGCCACCGCGCAGTACGGCGGCAAGATCGCCGAAGCGCGGGATTCGCAGTCCGTCTACGTCGCCAAGCCGAAGCGCGCCGATCTCGCCCGCCTGATGGCCGACGTCGAAAATCTCGTGATCGAGACGGACGTGCCCGCCCGCGTCGTCATCAACGAGCGCACCGGGACGATCGTGATCGGCCAGGACGTGCGCATTTCGGAAGTGGCGGTCAGCTACGGCACGCTGACGGTGCAGGTGACGGAAATGCCGCAGGTCGTGCAGCCGGAACCCTTCTCCCGTGGTGTGACGGCGGTGGAACCGAACACCGACATCGTCGCCCAGCAGGATGGCGGCACCGTCGCCATCATCAACGGCTCGAACCTTCGCACGCTCGTCTCCGGGCTCAACAGCATCGGCGTGAAGCCCGACGGGATCATTTCGATCCTGCAGGGCATCAAATCCGCCGGCGCGCTTCAGGCAGAATTGGTGCTGCAATGACGGACAGGCCACACCACACCCCTCTTCTCGGGAGTCTTCGCGGCCTGCTGCTGCCCGCACTCGGCGCGCTCATGCTGGCCGTGCCCGGTGCGCTGGCCGAGGAGCGTCCGGTGATCGTCACCAGCAAGGCGACGGCGGACGAGATCCGCGAATTCTGCACCAACATCGCCGACAAGGCGCGCGACCAGCGCTACCTGCTGCAGAAGCAGGAACTCGAGGCCCTGCAGAAGGACGTCGACAGCCGCATCGCCACCTTGGAAGCGCGGCGGGCGGAATACGAGGACTGGCTGACACGGCGCAACGAGTTTCTCAAAGTGGCCGAAGCCGGCCTCATCGAGATCTACAAGAAGATGAAGCCGGACGCTGCGGCCGCGCAGCTTCAGGAGATCGATCCGGAGATCGCTTCGGCGATCGTGATGAAGCTCAATCCGCGCATGTCGAGCCTGATCATGAGCGAAATGGAGGCCGGTAAGGCCGCCGTGCTCGCCCGCATCATCGCCAGCGCCTCAGATCCGAATACCTCGAAGGACCCGTCATGAAGAAGCTCGCACTCGCCATGATGGCCACATCGCTGTTGTCAGGCTGCGCAAACCAGGCGATCCGGGAGATCGGCCAGGCGCCGTCGATGAGCCCGATCGGCAGCGGCCTGCAGTATACCCAGACGCCGCAGATGGCGCTGTATCCCAAGCAGCCGCAGACGCGGATGGCCGGCTACTCGACCTGGAGCGACCAGCAGTCGAACCTGTTCAAGGATTCGCGCGCGATCAACGTCGGCGACCTGCTGACGGTGAAGATCCGCCTGAACGACGAGGCGGCCTTCGACAACAAGACCGATCGCAGCCGCGTCAACAAGAGCGGCATGAACTTCGGCATCGGCGGCGAGGGCGACAACTTCAGCCTCGACACGAAGGGCGACCTGACCTACGGCTCGTCGACGAGCACCAAGGGCGACGGCAAGACCGAGCGCTCGGAACGGCTCAGCCTGCTCGTCGCCGCCGTCGTGACCGGCGTGCTCGAAAACGGCAACCTGCTGATCAGCGGCTCGCAGGAGGTGCGCGTGAACCATGAGTTGCGCATCCTCAACGTCGCCGGCATCGTGCGCCCGCAGGATGTGGATTCGGATAACCGCATCTCCTACGAGAAGATCGCCGAGGCGCGCATCTCCTACGGCGGCCGCGGCCGCCTGACGGAAGTGCAGCAGCCGCCATGGGGACAGCAGGCCGTCGATCTCTTGTCGCCGATCTGATCGCACGCGCACGGAATCAGCAAATGAAAATGGACCTGTCGGACGAAGACCAGAACGGCGAGGGCAAGAAGAAGCCCTCGCCTGTCGTGACGATCGCGATCATCGCGGGCCTCAGTGTGCTGGCAGGCGGCGGCGGATGGCTCGTCGGCAATCTGCTGGCGCCGGCCGCGCCGAGCGAAACCGTCGCGGCCGAGGTGTCCGGGGCGGCCGGCGATCAGGACGGGAAGAAGGCCGAGGACGGGGACCTGCCGCGTCTTGCAACGGAGGCCAACGGCATCGTCGCGCTGGAGGCCTTCACCAGCAACCTCGCCTATCCCGCCGACAACCTCGTGCGGATGGAAGTGGCGCTCGCCTTCAAGGACGCGCCCGACCCGGTGCTCGCCGAAGCCATCCACCAGGACATCATGGCCTATATGCGCACGGTCTCGCTGCAGCAGATCCAGGGCCCGCGCGGCTTTCAATATCTCCGGGACGACCTGAAGGAGCGGGTTGACCTTCGCTCCGAAGGCCGCGTAACGAACATCATGTTCCGGACCTTTGTGATCGAATGATTCGATTTCTGACGACGACCTTTATTGCCATGATGGCAATGACCACCATGGCGTTTGCCCAGCAGACGCCTGCGCAGATCCTCAACACGCCCATCGACGGCTCGGTCGCATCCTGGATCATCCGGACGTTCGGCCTTTTGACCGTGCTTTCGGTTGCGCCGGGCATCCTGATCATGGTGACGAGCTTTCCGCGCTTCGTCATCGCCTTTGCGATCCTGCGCTCCGGCATGGGGCTTGCGACGACGCCGTCGAACATGATCCTGGTCAGCCTGGCGCTGTTCATGACCTTCTACGTCATGATCCCGACCTTCGACCGCGCCTGGGAAAACGGCATCGAGCCGTTGCTCGCCAACCAGATCGACGAGACGGAGGCGGCCAAGCGCGTTGCCGAGCCCTTCCGCGAGTTCATGACCGCCAACACCCGCGACAAGGACATGGATCTGTTCATCTCGCTCGCCGGCGAGCGGGGGCTGACGGTTGTCGAGGACGGCAAGGTCGACCTGCGCGCCGTCGTTCCCGCCTTCATGATCTCGGAAATCCGGCGCGGCTTCGAAATTGGCTTTCTTGTCGTGCTGCCCTTCCTTGTCATCGACCTGATCGTCGCCACCATCACCATGGCGATGGGCATGATGATGCTGCCGCCGACGTCGATCTCGCTACCGTTCAAGATCCTCTTCTTCGTGCTGATCGACGGCTGGAACCTGCTCGTCGGCAGTTTGGTCAGATCCTTCAACTGAAGCGATACCAGCTTGTCGCAAAAGCCCGCCTGCAGATCCCGGCGGGCTTTTTGCGTTCCGGTGCAACGCGGTGTGGTATCGGTGCGCCAAGTATTCATGGTTAACGCAGTCGGTTTATATTTGTATAATCTTCTCCGGTCATTAACCACGACTCTGGTGCGTCCGCCGGGCGGGGCGAATATTAAGGGCCTGGCAAGAATCGCCGCCTAATTCTCGTCTCACACGACAGGTTTGGTTTGGGATTGAACGGAAATAAACCAATTGGCATGAGGCCGATCTGTAGTAACCGGTAGGAATTTCCGAGTCCGGTATGTCCCCATCTGTAGTATTTCGTAAAAAAGGGACAAAGCCTATGGCTAGCATTCTGACCAACTCCAGCGCAATGAGCGCCCTCCAGACCCTGCGCTCGATCAACAACAGCATGGAGACCACGCAGGATCGTATTTCCACCGGCATGCGCGTCGGCGCAGCCAAGGACAACGCCGCCTACTGGTCGATCGCCACCACCATGCGCTCTGATAACCAGGCGCTCGCGGCTGCATCCGACGCCCTCGGCCTCGGCGCAGCGAAGGTCGACACCGCCTATGCCGGCATGTCTGCGGCGATCGAAGTCGTCAAGGAAATCAAGGCAAAGCTGACGACTGCTTCCGAAGCCGGCGTCGACAAGGTCAAGGTTCAGGAAGAAATCACGCAGCTTCAGGAACAGCTGAAGAGCATTGGCGCTGGTGCGACCTTCAACGGCGAAAACTGGCTTGCCGGCGGAAGCGCCACCGAAACGGTCGTCACCGGCTTTACGCGCTATGACGACTCCGGGACCTCGAAGGTGAAGGTTACGACCGCGAACTACGACGCTTCGACGAACTCGCTCTTTGGTGCGGTCGACGCCAACGGCGACGTCGACGACTCGACCGGCATCCTGACGGACGTGATGCAGATCTCCCTGACCGCGGCTGATGACGTTACCTCGATCGCGACCCACCTCGATAACGTCGAAACCGCACTCACCTCGATGCAGACCGCTGGTTCGCAGCTGGGTTCGATGTCCAAGCGCATCTCGCTGCAGGAAGACTTCGCCGCCAAGCTCAGCGACGCTCTCGACAAGGGTATCGGCCGTCTCGTCGACGCCGACATGAACGAAGAGTCGACGCGCCTGAAGGCGATGCAGACCCAGCAGCAGCTCGCCATCCAGTCGCTGTCGATCGCCAACTCGAACTCGCAGAACATCCTGTCGCTGTTCCGTTAATGACATCGGCGCCCGCGACCCCTCGGGGTTGAGGGCGCCATTCTCCGAAACTGGCACGGCGGGGGCTGACCGCCAGGCCAGGGCAGGGGGCGATACCTTGAGACCGGCGGCGCGGGGGCTGACCGAACCGCCTGGTCCTATAGAAAGCCGCATCCGGCAACGGGTGCGGCATCGGCATTTGAGCAAAGCCCTGTTTCCGGATCGGCGCTCAAGTTCGTGAACGCATGAGAAACCATTCGCACCTGTTGCGCGACTTGACAGCTGGCTGGTCCGGCCGACGGCATGAGCAGCCTCGTTTCCATCATTCCGCACTTCACGTTTTCTTAAGCATGGTGTGGCACGCGCGTGCGCGCAATGGTTGATAAAAAATCGACTTGCCACGGTTTTTGCCGGGACGCTTAGCGCTTCATTAACCAAGTCGGCATTACCTAAGCTCATCGAAACGACGGGCTGACCCTCAGCAAATTTAACGGGTTAGCAAGCATGACGTTGACCGTCGTTCGCCGGTGGAACCGGAATGTCCCTTCCTAGTCAGCCATCAAGGGGCACACAATTATGACGAGCATTATTACCAACAACGCAGCAATGGCCGCTCTTTCGACCCTGCGTTCGATCAACTCGAGCATGGAAGAAACCCAGGGCCGCGTGTCCTCGGGCCTGCGCGTTGGCGAAGCGGCAGACAACGCTGCTTACTGGTCGATCGCGACGACCATGCGTTCGGACAACATGGCGCTCTCCGCTGTCCAGGACGCCCTCGGTCTCGGCGCAGCCAAGGTCGATACCGCCTATGCCGGTATGGAATCGGCCATCGAAGTCGTCAAGGAAATCAAGAAGAAGCTGGTCGCTGCCACCGAACAGGGCGTCGACAAGGCAAAGATCCATGAGGAAGTCATCCAGCTTCAGGACCAGCTCAAGTCGATCGCAGAAGCTGCGACGTTCTCCGGCCAGAACTGGATCGTGGGCGAGGACGCCACCACCGTGACCGTCGTCTCCGGCTTCACCCGCGACAGCACCAACACCGTCGCCGTCAAGACCACCGACTATGTGCGTACCGGCGGCCTCACCGGCAACCTGCTGTTCACCGACGACGGTGCGGGTGTGATTGACTTCACGACCGGTATCCTCGGTGAGGTTGGTACCAGCGGCGCATCGGTCTACGGCGTCGACATCACGACCCTCGACTATGATGCCGGAGTACCGGCCGGAACGGCGAATCACATCAGCACGATGATCCAGGACGTCGATAACGCCCTTCTGGCCATGACCAGCGCTGGCGCCGAACTCGGCTCGATCTCCATGCGCATCGATCTGCAGGAAGACTTCGTCGCCAAGCTGTCGGACTCGATCGAATCGGGCATCGGCCGCCTCGTCGACGCCGACATGAACGAAGAGTCCACCCGCCTCAAGGCCCTGCAGACCCAGCAGCAGCTCGGCATTCAGGCGCTCTCGATCGCCAACAGCGCCTCGGAAAACATCCTCTCGCTCTTCCGTTAATCCGGAACGCACCACCAGCCAATCTCGCGGACGCCGCGCCTCGCAAGGGGCGCGGCTTTCGTGCGTTCTTTTTTCAAGTCGTTTAGATTTTGTTAACCATATTTCCTTTATCTGGTCTCATCGAAACGATGGGTTAACCAAGACGAAGAAGAGGTTAAAGGCATCAGGCCGCCCCATCGTTCCCGGCCATACCGGGATGTCCCTTTTCAAGACTAGCCGCCGAAGGGGCCTTTTCCAATGACCAGCATTTTGACCAACAATGCCGCGATGGCCGCGCTCCAGACGTTGCGCTCGCTCAACAGCAACATGGAAGAAACCCAGGCCCGCGTTTCGTCCGGCCTGCGCGTCCAGGTAGCCGCCGACAATGCCGCCTACTGGTCGATCGCCACAACGATGCGCTCGGACAACATGGCCATTTCGGCGGTGAAGGACGCGATCGGCCTTGGAGCGGCGAAGGTTGACACCGCCTACGCTGCCATGGAAAGCGCGATCGAGGTGGTCAAGGAGATCAAGAAGAAGGTCGTCGCCGCCACCGAGCAGGGTGTAGACCGGGCCAAGATTCAGGAAGAAATCAAGCAGTTGCAGGAGCAGCTCGTCTCGATCGCCGAGTCCGCCTCCTTCAGCGGGCAGAACTGGGTCGCCGGCGGAGACGACACTGCAACCACCCCGCTGACTGCGACGGTTGTTTCCGGTTTCGTCCGCGATTCGAACGGCAACGTCACCGTCAAGACGACCGACTACACGCTGGACGCGACCAATGTCGGATCCATGACCATGCTGTTTGGCGGTCAGGCTGGCACCGGCGCGCTTGACCTGGCGACGGGTATCCTCGGCACCGATGTCGATACCTACGGTCTGGACCTCGACGGCGACGGCACTGACGGCGACACCGCGGCGGAAATCGGCGGCATGTCGATTTCGACGCTCGATGTCAACGCCGCGTTCACCGATGTTGGCGTCGGCATGGCGGAGGCACTCGCACTGGTGGAGGCCGGTCTCCAGGCAATGACCAGCGCCGCCGCCGCGCTTGGCTCCATCTCGATGCGCATCGATTTGCAGGAAGATTTTGTCTCCAAGCTCAGCGACTCGATCGATAGCGGCATCGGCCGTCTGGTCGACGCCGACATGAATGAGGAATCGACCCGCCTCAAGGCGCTGCAAACCCAGCAGCAACTCGGCATCCAGTCGCTGTCGATCGCCAACACCAATTCGGAGAACATTCTCCAGCTCTTCCGTCAGTAAGCGGCGTCCCGGGCTAGGGGCGACTTCGTCCCGCTTCTGAAGGTAAAAATCCGCGGTTCCGCAGGGAACCGCGGATTTTGCATTTTTGCTAATCCCGTTTGCCATAAACCGAGTGGTTGCAACAGCGTGGCTGAACTCGGTGCAACCCTCAGGGAAAGGCATCTTGTATGCCGGTCAGGCTATAGTCTTCTTCAGTCCCAGCCGTTCGACAGAATCGACATCCCGCGAAGCGGTAGCGCGGTCAGTTCAGCTCGGGGGACTTCATTTGCTGAACAGGGATGCTCTTACAGCGGTGCATGCAGGAAGGCCGACATGGCGGTGCCCTCGTTTCTGCGGGCGAGGTAGAGCCGGGCGGTGTCGAGCGCTTCGCGGATGGTCACGTCCATGTCGAGGTAACGATAGGTGCCGAGACGCCCGACGAAAGTGACACCCCTCTCCTGTTCGGCGCGTGCGACATAATCGGCAAGCTGCGCCTTCTCCTCGACGAGGCGGATCGGATAGTAGGGAATATCGTCGGGACCACAGGCGCGCGAAAACTCCCTGTAGCAGACCGAACCCTTGTGTTCCTCCCAGGGGGAGAAGTGCTTGTGCTCGGTGACGCGCGTATAGGGCACCGAGACGTCGCCGTAGTTCATCACCGCACAACCCTGGTAGTCACCATCATAGGTGAAGCGCTCGAAATCGAGCGTGCGGTAGCCGAGGCGGCCGAGCTCGTATTCGAAATAGCCATCGAGCGGACCTGAATAGAACACATGGGCATAGCCGGCCACCTGGTCGCGCCGGAAGGTGGTCTCGAGCGATACCGCGATGTTCGGATGGTCGAGTATCCGCTCGATCATCTCGCTATAGCCATTCTCAGGCATGCCCTGGAATTTGTGGAAGAAGTAGTTGTCGTCGTAGTTGAAGCGCACCGGAAGGCGCTTCAGGATCGAGGCGGGCAGTTCGGTCGGCGAACAGCCCCATTGCTTCTGCGTGTAGCCCTTGAAGAAGGCCTCGTAGAGATCGCTGCCGACGAATCGGAGCGCCTGCTCCTCGAAGGTCTGCGGATCGGCGATCGACTTGTCGGCTTGGTCCTCGATGAAGGCGCGCGCCTCGTCCGGTCGGAACGTCTTGCCGAAGAACTGATTGATCGTGTGCAGGTTGACGGGCAGGGAATAGACCTGGTTGCCGCTCGTGGTCTTCACCCGGTTCTTGTAGGGCATGAAGGTCGTGAAACCGTTCACGTAGTCCCAGACCTCGGCATCGTCGGTGTGGAAGATGTGCGGTCCGTAGACATGCACCATGACGCCCGTCTCCTCGTCGCGCACCGTATGGCAGTTGCCGCCGATGTGGTTGCGCGAATCGAGGATGTGGATCTTGTAGCCCTCCTGCGCCAGCTCGCGGCCGATGACCGCGCCGGACAGCCCGGCACCGACGATGAGGATCTGTTGTTTCACGCTCATTCTATCCCACCCTGCACAATGTTCTTGCCGCGCGCCGCTCAGATGGCAGCGCGCAGCGCCGGTTTCTCTGTTTCCGGGAAAAGGCGCGAGCGCATCAGGGCCTCATAGGCCTTGATGAGCGGGGTCGGATCCCAGCCGCGCTCCTGCGGGCCGAAGCTCAGGTGGCTGACGGTAAAATCCGAATAGATCGCCGAGGGACGGCCGAGGAAGGTCGGCACGCCGATGGTGAGCGCATGTTCGTCGTCGCCCTGCGGCAGCGCCATGTGCAAGAGGTCGCGGCCGAGCCAGGCGATGAAGTTGATCGACTGGCGTTCGGTCCAGTCGATGACAGGCTGGGGGAGGGCCAGCGTGCGACCATGCTCGCCGAGGAAGTAGGCATGGAGCTTGGCCGCGCGCTCGGCGCTTTCCCAGAGCGTGCCGCCGAAACCGCCCGGCGGGCGCTCGAAATCCCCGACGCTGGACGAGATCGAACCCGCTTCTTGCTGCAGATAGGCGCAGACGCCGTTGTTGACGACATTCGCCGAGACGACGAAATAGTGCGGATTGGCGCGACGGAACTGGATGAAACCGTCGAGCTTGTCGATGTCGAGATAGACGATGTCGTCGTCACATTTCAGGAAGACCGCGTCCCTGAACTCGTCAAAGCGTGTCGCGTAATATTCGTAGGCTTGGTAATAGGGCAGGTGTTCGTTCGGATTGCCGATGTAGCGGCGCGTTCGCGCGTCGACATCGCCGAGTTCGAGATCTGCGCCCCAGCCGCCGCGGATCTGCACGGTGCCGCCGGCGGAGAGGTCGAGTTCCGGCCAGGTGCCGATGGTCACGTCATTGATCCTGAGGATCGGCGCGCCCGCCGGATCGACGGAGAGGATGACGTCGTTGGGCCGGCCGGGCGATAGGATGCCGGGGGTCGGCTTGCTCCAGACGGTCTGCTCGGTGCTGCGCTCGAAATGCGCCAGTTGGTCCCGACTGATCGTGCGAAGCACCGAATGGGTGTTCTTCCAGCCGCCGGCGACGATTTCGTAGCACTCATGCGGGCGGTCGTTCGGGATGACCGCGATGTGCAGGTCGTGACGGATGCGGGCGCTGGTGCGGAACGAGGCGCTGGCTGAGACGGTGCCGGCGCTCTGGTAGGGCACCTTGGAGCCCATGTAGCGGGCGGGACCGAACTCGCGCGTCACCCAGGCATGGTCGTCGGCCGAGCGGGTAAAATCCCAGATGTGCCACTCGTCGATGATCCCTTGATCCAGCGCGCGGCGAATATACTGCGTGAGGATTTCCATCCTCGTCTGCCGTCCGGCAAAGGTCACCAGGATAACTGGGGTCATGCGATCCTCGTCGTTCAGAACGGTTCGGGTTTCCGATTGGAAGTATCGATGGCGTTCAGCCGGCGGTTCCCGTCCACAGGCGCGCATCGGGCGTCAGCGGCGCGTGCTCGTCGAGCAGCTTGAGCTGCTCCAGATAACGCTGGCGGTAGGCCTGTTCGCTTTCGAATTCGATACCTGCCGCGGCAAGCTCGGCGCCGATCTCGTAGTAGACGCCGAGATTGCGCAGGTCCGGCACCGGGGTTTCGCCGCGCTCGGCCTCGCCCTGCATCTGCCAGTACAGTTCTTCGAGGCGACGCACGAGGCGGTCCGTGTCGCGCAGGGCACAGGTTTCGCGCTGCGCCTGCAGCGAGGTGCGGACCGCGGCGAGGCTCGCGGGATTCCTGGCAAACGCGATGGCCTTGCGCACATAATCCTCCGGCCCGTCGCAGATGAGTTCCGGAATGCCGGCGGCCGAGACGATGCTGGCGCAGAAGCGCGACGCAAAGCTCTTGCCCGGTATGGTCAGCACGGGAAGACCCTGCGTGATCGCGTCGGCGGCGGTCGAGTGTGCGCCGTAGGGGAAGGTGTCGAGGAAGAGATCGGCAAGGCCGATGCGGGCGAGGTGATCTGCGTTCGGCGTCTTGCCGGCGAAGATCAGGCGATCGGGTGCAACGCCGGCCTGCTGGGCCATCTGCTTGACGCGCTCGTTGACGCTGTCGTCGCCAACGAGAAGCCATAGCACGCTGCCGGGCGTTGCGAGTAGGATCGCCATCCAGCGAGCGAAGCAGGAGGCCGAGATCTTTTGCATGCCGTTGAAGCTTGCGAAGACGAAGGCATCGTCCGGCAGGCCGACGGACGCGCGCGTCGGACGCGCCGAAACGGCCCGCTTGCGGTCGACCGGCTGGTTGCAGGGGATGCGTAGAACCTTCTCGGTGTAATACAGCTCGTTTTCCGCCGGTACGATGTAGTCGTCGGCGATCATGTACTGATGGTACGGGCTCGCCATCGAACCGGGATACCCGCAGAAGTTCACGATGACCGGCGCCGGCCGGTGGGCGAAGATCTTCGTGCGGGCGTCCTTGGTATAGCCGTTGACGTCGATCAGCACATCGATCTCGTCGGCGACGATCTGCTGTGCCGCTTCGAGGTCGCTGAGGCTTGAGATGTCGCGCCAGTGATCGACGGACTGCTTGATGCGGGCCTGTGTGGAATCGAGCGGCGCCGGAATGCCGCAATAATAGGCAAAGATCTCGACGCTCGCCTTGTCATGCAGCTCGAGCACCTCGCTGAGCGCGAAACCGACGGCATGCTGGCGCAGGTCCGACGATACGTAGCCGACGCGCAGGCGCTGGCCGGTGCCGGACTTCTGGCGCACCGGCTTGCGCACCAGGCTGCGCGTATCCGGCCGGCCGACGGCGGTGGTGCAGTAGCGATGGGCCTTGGCCAGCTGGAAGAGCGGGTCGTCCGCATAGCAGGCGATCGACATCGATGACATCGCATCCATGAATTGCCGGCTGGTGATGTGGCTGGAGGGGGTGACGACCGGCCACTTGCACTGGCGCATACGCAGCATGATCCAGTGCTGGGCGGCTTCGGTGCGATGGGGCTGCAGTTCCATCGCCTGCCAGAGTGCCGCCTCCGCTTCCTCCAGCTTGCCCGCGCTTTCGAGCACGCGGCCGATATGCTGGAGCGCAAGGAGGCGGTGGTTGATCCGGTCGGGGGTGACATTGGCGGTGGCGTCGGTGTAGCTGCGCCATTGGAGTACGGCCTGGCCGATCAGTCCGCAATCCTCAAGCGTTCGGCCGAGATTGATGTGGGCCGGGGCGAATTCGGGGCTGATCTTCAACGCAGTCCGCAGCGCATTCAGTGTGCCCGCCATGTCGCCGATCGTCGAGAGGGAGACCGCGTAGTTGAAGTAGGCGAGATGCAGAAGCGGATGGTTATCGTTGAAGGCGATCCACGTCTTGTAGACTTCGATCGCTTGCGCGATCTGTCCGGTCGCGGCCATGGATTCGGCCGTCTGGAACAGTTCGGCGAGGGAAAGCTGCTGCGTGCGGGCGCGGACCAGGATGCTGACGAGCGCTGCATTCGAATCGGGGACGATGGGGGTGCTGACGGTCATGGACATCCTGCGGCAAGACGGCCGTTGGGCCTGGAGGTTGGACGACTCGCAATGAAATCGTCTGTCTTGCTAGCGGAGTTGACTTGCGTCGGGCTGGCGCGTCTTGACTGAACGAGCGTGGCAAGCGCCACCGTTGGGTTGGGCTGCAAAAGAGAAGGCGGCGCGGTTTGAACCGCGCCGCCGGGTGCCGGATTAGACGGCGTTGTAGGCTGCGATGACCGCTTCGACCTGGGCGCTGTTCATCGCGGCAAGCTGCTGGCCCGTCAGGGCACGAGCCTGGTCGGTGCTG
Organism: Mycoplana ramosa; assembly: GCF_041930185.1. NCBI lineage: Bacteria > Pseudomonadati > Pseudomonadota > Alphaproteobacteria > Hyphomicrobiales > Rhizobiaceae > Mycoplana > Mycoplana ramosa. The sequence goes on from NZ_JBHEEW010000007.1 coordinate 162,384, forward strand.
AGAGCCGTGATGTCCTCGGTCGACAGGCCCGAGATCGCCTGGACGTTGATCGCTGCAAGTTCGTCAGCAGTGAACGTCTTGATCTCGTCGGAGCTCATCGCTTCCAGGGCCGCTGCCGAGAGAGCCTTGATCTGCGCGCTGGTCAATGCCTCAACCTGGTTGGAGTCGAGGGCCTCTATCTGGTCCGTGGTCAGGGCGACGATCTGCTTTTCGGTCAGAACGGCAACCTGGTCGGTAGCCAGCTTCGTGACATCAAGACCGGCGAGCTGCTTGGCAGTCAGGGCCATGATCTGGTCGCTCTTCAGAGCCTGGATCTGGGCGGAGTCCAGTTCGACAATGTGATCCGAGGACAGAGCCGCGAGTTGCTTTGCCGTCAGCGCCTTGATCTGATCGGAGTCGAGCTTCGTCAGGGCATCGGAGGCGAGGCTTCCGATGGCCACGTCGCTGATGGCGGCGATCTCGTCGGAGGAGAACAGCTTCAGCTCGTCGGCGTCGATGGTGCCGAGGGCGGCAGCGCCGAGCGCCTTGACCTGGGTGCTGGTCAGCGCCTTGATCTGGTCGCTGCCGAGGTCCTGCATCTGGTCGGTGGTCAGGGCGACGATCTGCTTTGCAGTCAGAACGGCGACCTGGTCGGTGCCCAGCTTGGTCACATCAAGACCGGCGAGCTGCTTGGCGGTCAGGGCCATGATCTGGTCGCTCTTCAGAGCCTGGATCTGGGCGGACTGCAGTTCGGCAATGTGATCCGAGGACAGAGCCGTGAGCTGCTTTGCCGTCAGCGCCTTGATCTGATCGGAGTCGAGCTGCGTCAGGGCGTCGGAGGCGAGGCTTGCGATGGCCTTGTCGCTGATGGCGGCGATCTCGTCGGAGGAGAACAGCTTCAGCTCGTCGGCGTCGATGGTGCCAAAAGCACCAGCGCCGAGCGCCTTGACCTGGGTGCTGGTCAGCGCCTTGATCTGGTCGCTGCTGAGGTCCTGCATCTGGTCGGTCGTCAGGGTGACGATCTGCTTTGCCGTCAGAACGGCGACCTGGTCGGTAGCCAGCTTGGTGACATCAAGACCGGCGAGCTGCTTGGCAGTCAGGGCCATGATCTGGTCGCTCTTCAGAGCCTGGATCTGGGTGGAGTCCAGTTCGGCAATGTGCTGCGAGGACAGAGCCGCGAGCTGCTTTGCCGTCAGCGCCTTGATCTGATCGGAGTCGAGCTTCGTCAGCGCGTCAGAGGCGAGGCTTGCGATTGCCTTGTCGCCGATGGCGGCGATCTCGTCGGAGGAGAACAGCTTCAGCTCTTCGGCGTCGATGGTGCCGAGCGCGGCCGCTCCGAGCGCCTTGACCTGCGTGCTGGTCAGCGCCTTGACTTGGTCGCTGCTGAGAGCCTGCATCTGGTCGGTGGTCAGGGCGACGATCTGCCGTGCCGTGAGAACGGCAACCTGGTCGGTGCCCAGCTTGGTGACATCAAGACCGGACAGCTGCTTGGTGGTCAGCGCCATGATCTGGTCGCTCTTCAGAGCCTGGATCTGGGCGGACTGCAGTTCGGCGATGTGCTGCGAAGACAGAGCCGTGATCTGCTTTGCCGTCAGCGCCTTGATCTGATCGGAGTCGAGCTTCGTCAGGGCGTCCGAGGCGAGGCTTGCGATGGCCTTGTCGCTGATGGCGGCGATCTCGTCGGAGGAGAACAGCTTCAGCTCTTCGGCGTCGATGGTGCCGAGGGCAGCCGCGCCGAGCGCCTTGACCTGGGTGCTGGTCAGCGCCTTGATCTGGTCGCTGCTGAGGTCCTGCATCTGGTCGGTGGTCAGGGCGACGATCTGCTTTGCAGTCAGAACGGCGACCTGGTCGGTAGCCAGCTTGGTGACATCAAGACCGGACAGCTGCTTGGCGGTCAGGGCCATGATCTGGTCGCTCTTCAGAGCCTGGATCTGGGTGGAGTCCAGTTCGGCAATGTGCTGCGAGGACAGGGCTGCGAGCTGCTTTGCCGTCAGCGCCTTGATCTGATCGGAGTCGAGCTTCGTCAGGGCGTCGGAGGCGAGGCTTGCGATGGCCTTGTCGCTGATGGCGGCGATCTCGTCGGAGGAGAACAGCTTCAGTTCGTCGGCGTCGATGGTGCCGAAGGCGGCCGCTCCGAGCGCCTTGACCTGGGTGCTGGTCAGCGCCTTGATCTGGTCGCTGCTGAGGTCCTGCATCTGGTCGGTGGTCAGGGCGACGATCTGCTTTGCCGTCAGAACGGCGACCTGGTCGGTGCTCAGCTTGGTGACATCAAGACCGGACAGCTGCTTGGTGGTCAGCGCCATGATCTGGTCGCTCTTCAGAGCCTGGATCTGGGCGGACTGCAGTTCGGCGATGTGCTGCGAGGACAGAGCTCCGAGCTGCTTTGCCGTCAGCGCCTTGATCTGGTCGGAGTCGAGCTTCGTCAGGGCGTCCGAGGCGAGGCTTGCGATGGCCTTGTCGCTGATGGCGGCGATCTCGTCGGAGGAGAACAGCTTCAGCTCGTCGGCGTCGATGGTGCCGAGGGCGGCCGCGCCGAGCGCCTTGATCTGGGTGCTGGTCAGCGCCTTGATCTGGTCACTGCTGAGCGCCTGCATCTGGTCAGAGGTCAGGGCAACGATCTGCTTTGCCGTCAGGACGGCGACCTGGTCGGTGCTCAGTTTGGTGACGTCGAGGCCGGTCAGCTGCTTGGCAGTGAGGGCGACGATCTGCTCACTCTTCAGAGCCTGGAACTGGCTGCTGTCCAGGCCGGCAAGATGGCCGGAGGACAGGGCTGCAATCTGCTTGGCGTTGAAGGCCTTGATTTGGTTGGAGTCGAGACCCTCCAGGGCGTCTGTGGCGAGACCGCCGAGGGCTTTGACGCTGATCGCGGCGATTTCGTCGGTGCTGAAGAGCTTCAGTTCATCCGCATCGATGGTCATGAAGGCGTCGAAGCCGAGAGCTGCGATTTGCGAGCTGGTCAGCGCGCCGATCTGGGCGGTGCTGAGGTTGGCGACCTGGTCGGAGCCAAGCACGCTGACCTGCTTTGCGGTCAGGCCGGCGATTCGGCCCGAATCCACGGCAGCCAGCAAGGTCGGGTCCAGGCCCGCCAGAGCGGTGACCGACAGCGCGCCGAGCTGGTCGGAGCCCAGCGTCGCAATGTTCTGGGACGAGAAGGCATTGAGCTGCGAGGAACTGAAGGCAGCGAGCTGGGACTTGCTCAGCGCAGCCATGTCCTCGGTATTCAGCGCCTGGATCGCAGCGGTCGATAGGTTTCGGATCTGGGTAACGGTGAAATTCGTAACGATTGAAGTCATGGATGCGCCCTTGATGGTTGACTATCGGCCGACGCCTGGGTCATTGCGACCTGCGCTTGCTTCCGTGTTCGACATCCGTTCAGGCCCGGCATCGATTGCGCAATTCGGGCGTCCAGACGGACGATAACAATGATTTAATGGAACATGGCTCGAACGAGCCGGCGCATCGGAGGGCATCATGCTTCGGGAGCCGTAATCTCGGATCCGATTCCTACGCCAGTAGTCGCAAGAGCCCGCAAGGGTCCTACGACGACTGAAACTTGTAAGCAGCAAGTTCTAAGAATGCGTTAACGGGATGCAACACACCGTTGTAATATTCGGCACTTAGCCTGCGTGCCACGCGAGTCTGCCGGGTCGCCACGGCCTGCCGCTTCCGGCGGGTCCAGGAGGCGAAGACGAGATCCAAAGGCTGAAACCGGGGCTTTGGAGGCGAAACTGGCCGCGAGGACGGTAACCCTTTCTTCATATTTCTTGCTGAAGCGTTAATGCCGTTAACCATTTGTTAACCATTTGCTCGTTAAGCCTTCGTTAAGAATGATGGACTGTCGCCCAGGGCAAACGGTTGGTGACAGCGCGCATGACGCGGGACCGTCATTGCCGGTCCTTGACTCCGGCCTGCGACACACCCCCAGACAAGGCAACAACGATGGCCAGCATCTTGACCAACGCCGCCGCCATGGCGGCCCTGCAGACCCTGCGCGCGATCGACCGGGATCTCGAAACCACGCAGGCGCGCGTTTCCTCCGGTATGCGGGTCGAGACCGCAGCGGACAACGCGGCATACTGGTCGATTGCGACCACCATGCGCTCGGACAACCGCGCACTCTCCACCGTGCAGGATGCGCTCGGGCTAGGCGCGGCGAAGGTCGATACCGCCTACGCCGCCATGGAAAGCGCCATCGAGGTGGTCAAGGAGATCAAGGCGAAGCTCGTCGCCGCCTATGGCGTCACAGCCGACCGAACCAAGATCCAGGAAGAAATCGGCCAGTTGCAGGAGCAGCTCCGGAGCATTGCCGAGTCCGCATCATTTTCCGGCGAGAACTGGCTGCAGGAAGACATCAGCGACGGAGGCGCCCCGCCGGCTTCACTCACCGTCAAAAAGCAGGTCGTCGCATCTTTCATCCGCAATTCGTCGGGCACCGTCGCGGTGACGACCGTGGACTACCCGCTCAATGGCAGTACCGTTCTGTTCGATCTGAGCGGGGACAATCTCGGCATCCTCGACAAGGAGGCGGAGAACGGTGGAACGCCGCTTGGCTTCTCCGTCTCGACGCTGGACATCAACGATCTTGCCTCCGTCGCGGCAACCCTCGGGGTAGGCAAGACCGATATCGATGCCCTCGACGCCATGACGCAGTTCGTCGATACGCAGCTGGAAGCGATGACCAGCGCGGCCTCGAGCCTCGGATCGATCCAGAGCCGCATCAAGATGCAGGAAGACTTCGTTGCCGGTCTGATCGACGTCATCGACAAGGGCGTCGGCCGCCTTGTCGATGCCGACATGAACGAGGAATCGACGCGCCTGAAGGCGCTGCAGACCCAGCAACAGCTGGGCATCCAGTCGCTGTCGATCGCCAACACCAATTCGGAGAACATCCTGCAGCTCTTCCGTCAGTAAGCCTTCGACCGGACGCAGCGCTCCACCCTCAACGGTCCGCCGACCGGGGGGCGTGGGTGAGAACACCGGCGTGCCATGGCCATCGGCACACCGGCATGCTTGGGCCGCGCAATTTGCCCTGGCGCGGCCCAAGACCTTCATCCTCGCACAAGTTTGAACTCCTAGTCTTGCAAGCTGCGGTCAGGAAGATTGTGCGTCGTGCCGGTCAACACCGGCGAGACGATCAGGTCCGAGGAGACAGGGCGACAGTGTCGAAGTGTAAGAAGGTATCGATGCGCGAACGACGGCGAAATGACGTGCGATGCGTTCGCGCGGCATCGGAGCGGGCGGACGGCCACGCGACCGGAGCAACGTCATGAGCGCCCATCTTGCCAGATACCTGAAGGATTTCAGCACCCCGCGGCAGTCGCCATCGGCTTTCCTGCGTGACGGTGCGTTCGAACCGGCGAGCAGTGCGACCGATCAGGTTGTCTTCGAGGCTCCCGAGCCGGAGCCGCAGGTCGACATCGAAGCGGAGCGCGCTCAGGCGTTCGCCAGCGGTCGCGCCGAGGCGCAGGCCGAACTCGAAAGCCGCCACCAGGCCGAAATCGAGGCGTTGCGCAAAGCACACGCTGAGGAACTGGAGGCTCTGCGCGCCGGACACGAGCAGAAGGCCGCAGCCCTGGTCGCCGAACGCTTTGGGGAAATGGCCGATGCTGTCGCCGACCTTGTTGCCGGCCAGGCAGCGAATGTCCTGGCGCCAGTGCTTGATGAAGCGCTGTCACGCAAGGCCATCGCCGACATGGCGACGATGATCCGGGCCGCCCTTTCGGAGGGCGAGGGAATTGCCGTGACGGTCAAGGGGCCGTCGCATCTGTTTGAACAGTTGAAGTCGCATTTCGAGGGCGAGGTTCCAATGTTCCGGCATCAGCAGGCCGACGATCTCGATCTTGCGGTGGAATTTGACGAAACGGTCCTGGTCACCCGCATGACGGCCTGGGCTGATACGGTCCGTAAGGTGCTGGCATGAGCGACGGCGACAACAATCATCACGGCAAGAACGAAGTCATCATCATCAAACGTCACGTCAGCCAGGAAGGCGAGCACCACGGCTCCGCCTGGAAGATCGCCTACGCCGACTTCATGACCGCGATGATGGCCTTCTTCCTCGTGATGTGGTTGGTCAACGCCGCCAACGAAGAGACGAAGGCGTCCGTCGCGTCTTACTTCAATCCGATCAAGCTGACCGACGACAAGCCGGCCGACAAATCGCTGAAGAAGCCTGGAAAGCAGGCCGAGGGCGAGGATACGCAGGAGAAATCGAACAGCGAGGGCGAAAAGCCGTCGCAATCCAACGGCGCTGAGAAGGGCAAGGACCAGAGCACGACTGCGGGTGACGAAGCGCAGTACTCGCAGGCCGATTTTTTCGAGAATCCCTACTCCGTTCTGTCGGAGATCGCCCAGGAAGTCGGCCAGCAGGCGAATGTCAGCGCCAAGGGCGACGGCGGTGCGGCGGATTCGGGCCCGGCGACGGGCGCTGCCGGTGGCGAGGCCTATCGCGACCCGTTCGATCCCGATTTCTGGACCCAGCAGGTCGAAATCAGCCAGGCCACCAGTGCCGGCAGCGAGAACGTATCCAAGCCCGGTCCGAACAAGGAAGCCGACATCGCCGCCCAGAAGCCCGAAGACGGAGCGAAGAAGGACGACGAGGCTGCCGCGGCCAAGGAGGCCAGCGAAGCGGAGAAGCTGCGGAAGGAAATCGCCGAGAACATTGGCGCGCTTGGCAAGCTTGCGGACGGCCTGACCGTTACCCCGGCAGAAGGCGGCCTGCTCGTCAGCCTGACGGACCATTTGAATTCGGCAATGTTCAATGTCGGTTCGGCCCTTCCGAAGAAGGACCTCGTGATCGCCATGGAGAAGATCGGCAAGATCCTTGCGGATCGGAAAGGGGCGATCACCATTCGCGGCCACACCGATGCGCGCCCCTACAAGGGCAATGGCGACAACTGGCAGCTCTCCACGGCGCGCGCGCAGAGCGCCTACTATATGCTGGTGCGTGGCGGACTGGATGAGAAGCGCGTCAGCCAGGTGAGCGGCTTTGCCGATCGGCGGCCGAAGGTGCCCGAAGATCCGTTGGCAGACGCCAATCGCCGCATCGAAATCCTGATCCAGGCGACCGAGGGCTAGCACTATGCCGGCAAGGCTGCGGGTGGCATCAATGGGAATGGCGCTTGCTGCGGGTCTCGGGCTCGCAGCCTCGGCGCATGCGCAGGGGCAGGAGAATCTTGCGCCCTACAAGATGATCCGCTCCCTGCAATACGTGCAGGATTCGGTCGTTCTGGGCGATCATTCCGCCATGGAGATGCAACGCTTCCTGCTGTCGACGATCGACGAGCGGTTGCGCACGGCCGACTCCTCTCTCTTCAGAGACCCGCGCAATGTCGACGCGGCGCTCATCTATGCCATGAGCGGGGGGAACCCGGAAACGCTCGAACTTTTGACCAGACAGGACGTGGCCGGTCACTTCGATCCGCGCATCACCGATGCCGTCCGCAACTATCTCGACGGTCGCGGCGCGGCCAATACCAAAGCGTTGGCCGAGATATTTCCCGAATACAAGGGCCTTCAGATCGGGCCGTACCTGGCGCTGGTTTCGGCCAACTCCGTTCTGCGCAAGGACCCGAAGCTCGCGCTCAGCTATTTCGATTGGGCGCGGTTGACCGCGCCGGGCACGATCGTGGAGGAGGCCGCGCTGCGGCGATCAATCTACATCGCCGAACAGAACGGCATGGTTGCAAGGGGCGTCGCCTATTCCAGCCGCTATGCCCGACGCTTCCTGCATTCACCCTACGCCAGCCAGTTCGCAGACCTGTTCGTGAAGCTGGCTACCGACAATTTCGAGGACGTCGGCGAAGAGAACATCCAGGAAATCCTGTCTTTCATGGATACGCCGCGTCAGCGAGAGGTCTACCTGCGCATGGCGCGTCTTGCCGCGATCTCCGGCAAGGATCGTCTGGCGACAATGGCCGCGGACCGGGCGCAGGCCTTGTCCGGCGAGGGGGAGCAGGTGCCCAAGACACTTGCCGACCTTTACTCCGGACTTGCATCGATCTCGTCCGCCGACGTCAGCCAGGCGGTAGAGCGGCTGACCGCCATCCCCGATGCAGATCTCTCGGCAAAGGATCGTGCGCTCAAGGAGGCTGCGCGCGTCCTGGCGGAGGAGGTGCTGCGCCCGCCCGTGATGACCGACATGCCATCAACCGCAGCCGACACACCGACCGCAGAGGCCAGCGACGTTGACAGCGTGAGCCCAGATGTGACCGCGCCCGGGGCGCAAGCTTCACGCGCCGCTGCGGAGGAGCCGGGGGCAACGGAGAAACCTTCGCAGAACCAGACCAGCGAACAGGACGGCGCAAGCGATCCTGCGTTCGACAGCTACGTCGCGACGGGTCGTGAAAAACTGGACGAGATCGACAAACTCCTGGAGGGAGAGGGCAGTTGACCACTATCGACACCAGCGCACTGAACCAGGTCGCCCCCAAGCAGGGTCCGGGGAAGGACAAAGCGCAGACCGATGGCGACGGCAAGGGCCACGGCAAATTTGCGGACGCATTCGCAAACCTTGCGAACACGGTGGCAGGCTCCGGTGCGGCGAACCTCGAAGCGGTCGCAAACAGGGCGTCGGGCGTCGAGGCGGCTGCCGCCGACGGGGGGCGCTCGCCCAAGTCGATCGGGCAAAAACTGCCATCCTCACACCGCTCCGGCGGCTTTCCTGCATTGACCGATGCGTCAAGGTTGCTCGACGATGCCGCCGGCGCCGACGCAGCCGACGGGCAGGCACACCCGACCGAGGGCCTCGGCATCGGAGCACGTCGGATCGGTGCGCAATCGCGCGCGGACGGTGTCGACGACGCCGAACCTGCCGAGCCGACGACCCCCGAAAGCTCCGGAGAGGATGCGGAACTTGGCAGTTTGCTTTCGATGCTGGCCGGCGCAGCCTCTACCGAGGTCGATCCGTCCCACGGTGCGCAATCCAGCCCATCGCTCGGTGCCGCGGTGGCCGTCCTGACACAGCGCAATCACGGCGGAAAGGATGCAAATGGAGGCCGTTCGGACGACTTTGCAGGGCGGAATTCGGGCATGGTCATCAGCAGCAGTGCCGATGCGGGACCGGCAGCGGACGGTCTGGCCGACGCGAGTGGCCTTCCAGACGGACACTCCGATGCGGATCAGGTCTTCCGGCTGGTCCGTGCCGATGGCAGGGGCAAGGCGGTCGAAATTGCGATTTCCGGCAATGGCGAGGCTTCGGCAATGAAGGATCAGGGTGGCGCCAAGGTCGAGGCCGTCACCATCCTCGACTCACGCCGGTACCTCGGACTGGCACAGACAGGCAATTCGGCGGCGGTGACAGCGGCGATCGCGCAGGATCGCTCCTGGGCTGCCGCCCTGGCGGATACGGCCGACAAGGCACCCGATCCGACCGGAAAGGTCGTCAACACCTTGAAGATCCAGTTGCATCCGATCGATCTTGGCACCGTCACGGCGACACTTCGCCTGCAGGGCGACGCCCTTGTGGTCGATCTGAAGGTCGAGACCGGCAAGGCTTACCGGAATCTCAGCGAGGATCAGGATGCGATCGTGAAGGCGTTGCGCGGGCACGGTTTCAGCGTCGACCAGATCAGCGTTCAGCTCACGTCATCGTCCGATCGCAGCGGCGGAGCCGGGCAGGGGGATGCGCAGGCGCAGTTTTCCGGTCAGCAGCAGGCACGCGAGGGTGGCGGCGGTCGCCAGGGCGAAGGGGAGGCACGCTTTGCGAGCTCTATGGATCCAAACGAGGGGTCAGCACATGAGTATGGGCAAGCGGACGTTGTTGCCGCTGATCAGCTTCGCAGCGTTGGCGGCGTCTATCTGTAATGCCAATGCTTCCGCGGGGAGCTGTGAGCGCGAGATCCTGGCCGCGGCCTCGAAGTACCGCGTCCCTGCCGGAATACTGTACTCCGTCGGTCTGACGGAGACCGGCCGCAAAGGATCGCTGCAGCCCTATGCGCTGAATATCGAAGGCAAGGCGTATTTCGCAGCCGACCAGCGCGAGGCGCTCATGCGCTTCCAGCAGGCGCGGGCGAGCGGCGCCAAGCTGATCGATCTGGGGTGCATGCAGATCAATCACCATTTCCATGGCGCGGCGTTCTCCTCTCCGGCCGAAATGCTCGATCCACGTCGCAACGTCGAGTATGCCGCGCGGTTCTTGGCGGAACTGCACGCGCGGCACGAGACCTGGACGATGGCTGTCGCGCGCTACCATGCGGGCCCCAACAACGATCCGGCGCAGAAGCGATATGTCTGCCGCGTCATCGCCAACCTCGTGGCGACCGGCTATGGCAGCTGGACGGACAACGCCCGCGCCTTCTGTCAGTAATGCAATTATAAATTGAAAGGCGGACCAGCCTTGAATTATGGCGTCAATGCGCGCGCTTTGTGGCCGGCAAGCAATCGTTAATATCCTGTTAACCTTTTCCACCGGAAAATAGTCGCGCTCGTGCCGAGTGCCACTAGATGTAGATCAAATCAGTACAAAATGGTTAATCAATTATTAAAAAATTCAGATGATTTTATCTAGTTGCCGCTGAATCCGCCGATTCGTACCACTCTTCCAACGAGGTACCACACTGATTCGGAGGCGGACGAATGATCGTAGTGGTTGATGAGCGCGAGCTCGTTAAGGACGGCTATACTTCTTTATTTGGGCGCGAGGGCGTGCCCTCGACAGGCTTTGATCCGAAGGAATTCGGCGAGTGGGTCAGTTCGGCGGCAGACACCGATCTCGATGCGGTCGAGGCCTTCCTGATCGGGCAGGGCCAGCAGATGCTGGACCTGCCGCGGGCAATCCGTGACCGTTCCCAGGCGCCGGTCATCGCCGTCAGCGACAGCCCCTCGCTGGAAACGACGTTGGCCTTCTTCGACTGCGGTGTCGACGATGTCGTTCGCAAACCGGTCCATCCCCGTGAAATCCTGGCCCGCGCAGCGGCAATCCGGCGGCGGCTGAAAGCCATCGCGAACTACACCGACATCGGCCCGATCCGTGTTTTTTCGGACGGTCGCGATCCGGAGATCAACGGGGCGGTATTTCCGCTGCCGCGCCGCGAGCGCCGCATCCTCGAATACCTGGTCGCAAACCGGGGCCGACGCCTGTCCAAGACACAGATCTTCAACGCCATCTACGGGATCTTCGACGAGGACGTCGAGGAAAACGTCGTGGAAAGCCATATCAGCAAACTGCGCAAGAAACTGCGCAAGAAGCTCGGCTTCGATCCGATCGATTCGAAGCGGTTCCTCGGCTATTGCATCGACTGGAACTGATTTTGGCCGGGCCGGCTTCGGCCCGGTTCGTGATTTTCATCACGACGGGACAGACAGCCTCACGCAAGGCCCGCTCCCTACTCTCAGCGCATAATTCGAATTGCGAGGAATCAGAATGAGCCTCTACGGAACGATGAGAACCGGTGTGTCCGGCATGAACGCCCAGGCAAATCGCCTGAGCACGGTCGCCGACAACATCGCCAACGCCAACACCACGGGCTACAAGAAGGCCTCGACGCAGTTCTCCTCGCTGATCCTGCCCAGCACCGGCGGCGCCTACAACTCCGGCGGCGTCACCACGGACGTGCGCTACTCGATCTCGCAGCAGGGAACCTTCACCTACACGACCTCGGCCACCGACCTTGCCATCAACGGCCAGGGGTTCTTCATCGTCACCGGCGCCGACGGCGTCGAATACCTGACCCGTGCCGGTGCCTTCACCGTCATGGATGACGGCACGATGGTCAATTCGGCCGGCTTCAAGCTGATGGGTTACGAGTACTCCTCCACCGACGATCCGACGATCGTCGTCAACGGATTCGACGGGCTGAAGGAGATCAATCTTGCCTCCGGCTCGCTGACCGCGACGGGATCCACCGCCGGCGCCCTCGACGCCAACCTGCCGTCGAACGAGCCCGTCGGCTACAAGAAAACCACCTCGCTCGTCGCCTACGACAGTCAGGGCAACACGCGTCTGCTCGATTACATCTACACCAAGACGGCCGACAACACGTGGACGGTGGACGTCCAGTACAACGGCGTCTCGATCATGAACCAGCCGTTCCACGCCTCGACGAAATCGGCTGCGTCCGGCAATCTGGACCCGGCGGCCCTGGTCGGAGACGTCGTCACCAACACGGCGACCGCTTACGACAGCACGGGTGCCGCCCGGACGCTGACGTACAACTACACCAAGACGGCAACGGGCTGGGACGTCGAAGTCCTGGACGGGGTAACCTCCCTCGGTACCTCCAGCCTGACATTCGACGCGTCTGGAAAGTTGACGTCCGGCGGGGCGATGCTCACGGCGGCATCCGGTACGCTCGACCCGCTGAGGATCGATTTCAATGCGATCACCCAGGAACCCGGGGCGTCGTCTACGTCCGCGATGGTCGACGGCAACGCCACGGCCGCCGGCGGTCCGATCACGCTGACCTTCGATTCGAAGGGCAAGCTGTTCAATCCCGCCTCGCTGCGGACGCAGGGGCTGACGATCAACGGGGCGACGCTGGCGCCGCTGGACATCAGCATCGCCGGCAGCACACAGCTCAACTCCGACTTCAACGTCTCCAACGGCAAGATCAACGGCAACTCGGCCAGCAAGGTGATCGGCTACGAGATCAGCGCCGACGGCGTGGTCTCGCTGAAGTACAACAACGGCGAACTGGAGCCGAAGTACCGCATCGCCATGGCGAACGTTCAGAGCCCCGACAACCTCAAGCCGCTGCCCGGCAACATCTACTCGCAGAGCAACGACTCGGGCGTCATCGTCATGGGTTATGCCGGCAACAGCAGCTACGGCTCGATCCTCTCCGGCGCCCTGGAAGACTCCAACGTCGACATCGCCGAGGAGTTGACCAGCATGATCGAGGCGCAGCGGAACTACACCGCGAACTCGAAGGTCTTCCAGACCGGTTCCGAATTGATGGATGTTCTCGTCAACCTCAAGCGTTGACGGGATCGAATGGCACAATGACGGTAGGTTGATACGATGTCGCTTTCATCGGCAATTAAGATTGCCCAGTCCAGTTTTTCGAACACCGCGCTGCAAACCGCCGTGGCGTCGAAGAATGTTGCGAACGCAAGCAACGCCGCCTACAACCGCCGTGCCGCGATCCTCGCCTCGTCGGCCAACGGGGCGACGGTCGTACAGACCTTCCGTGCACAGAATGAGGCGCTGCAGAAGCAGAACCTGCTGAGCATTTCCAAGTCCGCCGCGCAGGATACGACGCTGGCCGGTCTTGAGCGCATGAAGACGATGCTTGGCGGGGACTACGAGCTGTCGACCGCCAACATGATGTCGGTCCTGCGCAACAATCTTCAGGCATTCGCGGACAAGCCGAGCGAGCGGTCCCTGGCGGAAACGGTGGTCGCCAACGCCATCGATGTCGCCAATTCGCTGAATTCGTCCAGCCAGGCCATCCAGAAGATGCGCGCGGAGGCGGATGCGGATATCGGGACCGCCGTCAACGAGCTCAATCGCCTGCTTGCCGAGTTCAAGACCTATAACGACCAGGTCAAGGCGGGTACGGCCGCCGGTGCCGACGTGAACGACGCGCTCGATCAGCGCGACAAGCTGCTGACGCAGATATCCGAGATCGTTGGGATCAGCACGCTGGTCCGCACCAACAACGACATGGCCCTTTATACCAGCGATGGAACAGTTCTGTTCGAGACGTATCCACGCTCGGTTACGTTCGCCCCGACGGCCACGTTCACGGCCGGGCTGACGGGCAATCAGGTCTACATCGAAGGTGTGGCGGTGCAGCCAGGCAAAGGTGGCAACACCAGCGCCCAGGGCACACTGGCCGCGCTGCTGCAACTGCGCGACGACATCGCCCCAACCTTCCAGACGCAGCTCGACGAGACGGCGCGCGGTCTCATTTCGATGTTCCAGGACGATGGCGCGCCTGGCCTGTTCACCTGGATGAACGGTGCCACGCAGTCGACCGTCGTTCCGGGTTCGCTCCAGCATGGACTGGCGGCTTCGATCATCGTCAATCCCGCATTGATTACGGCGAAGGGCGGCAACCCGCTGGCGCTTCGCGACGGCGTGAACCTGAACCAGAACGCCGCCAACGATGCGAGTTTCTCGATCCTGCTGGAGGGCTACGCCGCCGCCTTCGAGACGACCATGACGTTTGACGTCTCGACCGGCATCGACCCGACGGCGAACATCCTGAACTTCTCGACCGCTTCGATCGGCTGGGTGGAGCAGTTGCGCAGTGCGGCTGTCACGGCCAACAACGACAAGACCGCACTTCTGTCGCGGACCCAGGATGCTCTGAAGAGCGTGACCGCCGTCAGCCTCGACGAGGAACTGGCGCTGCTGCTCGATCTCGAACAGTCCTACAAGGCTTCGGCGAAGCTGGTCGCGGCAGTCGACGAGATGATGACCGCGCTCCTCCAGGCAGCAGGCTAAGCAGATGAAGACGTCGTTCGTATCCAACATGACCATGCAGAGCACGCTGCTTCGGACCATCGCCGAGGCGCAGACCGAGCTCATGCAGAAGCAGAAAGAGACGGTCACCGGCCGGCATGCCGACGTCGGCGCCGTTCTGGGCGCCAAGACCGCCCGTACGCTCAATCTCCACCGCGACCTGCAGCGCCTGGAGTCGCTGCTGAGCACGAATTCGCTGACGACGCAGCGTCTCAGTGCCTCGCAGCTGGCGCTGAAAGACATTTCGGAATCGGCAAAGCAGGTGCAGGAAACGCTGATCACGTTTGCCGGCACGGAGACGCAGACCCAGCTCGACCAGACCAAGGCGAGCTTCGCCGGTGCACTGACGCTCTTCACCAACGCGGCCAACACCTCCTTCAGCGGCGAGTACCTGTTTTCCGGCATCAACACCGACGTCATGCCGATGAACAACTACCTTGCCACTGGTTCGGCGGCGAAAGCCACATTCGATGGTATGTTCGCGCTCCACTTCGGCTTTCCACAGTCGGACACGGCTCAGGTCGCCAACATTACTGCTGCGGATATGGATGCCTTTATTGGAGTGGTGGAGGCGAGCTACATGGGCGCGCCCCCTCCGGGAAGCTGGAACACCGACTGGTCGAATGCGTCCAGCCAGAACATGACAAGCCGGATCAGCACGTCCGAGGTCGTCCAGAGTTCGACCAACGCCAATACCGACGGGATGCGCAAGTTCGCGCTCGGTGCGGTGATCGGCTATGAACTGTTGAACCTGAATCTCAGTGCGGCGGTCCGCAAAACGGTGGGCGACAAATCGCTGGAATACATCGGTTCCGCCATCACCGGCATCGACAGCGAGCGGACGACGCTTGGCGTTTCGGAGGCCCGTGTCAAGCAAGCGAACATATCGCTCGAAGCGCAAACCAAGATCATGACGACCAGCATCAACAATCTCGAGAAGGTCGATACCAACGAGACCGCAACCCGTATCACGACTCTCGAGAACCAGCTGTCGCTGGCCTACACGCTGACAGGCCGGCTGCAGAACATGAGCTTGGTCAATTACCTCCGATGATCGGAGGTGCGACGACAAACATGAGGGATGTCTGAATGTACCAGTTCTCATATGTTGAGATCATGGAGGATGGCGTCGAAACCTCCAAGAGCCGGGAGCGGCAGGTTCTCGATCGTTCGATCGAGCTCTTGCGGAAGGCGCAGGAAAGCGAACGTTACGGCAGGGACGCCATCGAGGCAGTCTATTTTACGCGGCGCGTCTGGATCCGCTTCGTCGAGGATCTCGGCAACCCCGAGAACCAGCTCGACCAGGAGCTGCGAGCCAATCTGATTTCAATAGCCCTCTGGATCTTGGGGGAAGTCGAACGCATCCGCAAACGCGAGTCGACCAACTTCCAGGGGATCATCGACATAACAACCATCATCAGGGATGGCATTAAATGAAAAGCACACTGCGGATCTCACTGAAGTCGGGCGAGCGCATCTTCGTGAACGGGGCGGTTCTGCGGGTCGACCGCAAGGTTGCGCTCGAGTTCCTGAACGATGTTACCTTCCTGTTGGAGAACCACGTCCTTCAGCCCGAGCAGGCGACGACGCCGCTGCGCCAGCTTTACTTCATCGCCCAGATGATCCTGATCAACCCGGAAGGCGCCGAGCAGTCGACGACAATCTTCCGCAAGTCGGTCATCATGCTGCTCAACTGCTTCAAGAACGAAGAAGTGCTGGCGGAACTGAAGCGCATCGACGGTCTGGTCACGCAGGGGCGCGCCTTTGAAGCGCTGAAGGCGATCCGCGCCCTCTATGCGATCGAGGACCGCATCCTCAACAACCACGAGATGACGCCGGCGACGGTGGAGCACATCCGCAAGGAGATCGCCATATGGTGACGCCCGTCGGAGCCGCCGGAACCGGCTACACGCCGACCGTTTCGGGCACGGAGTCGGGGTCGGACGCGTCCAAGGCCACGCTCAATTACGAGAGCTTCTTGAAGCTGCTCGTCGCGCAGTTGAAGAACCAGGATCCGACGGAGCCGATGGATCCGACACAGCAGATGGCCCAGCTCGCGACATTCTCACAGGTGGAGCAGACGATCAAGACAAACAAGAACCTGGAGAGCCTGCTGCAGCGCACGTCCCTTCAGGAGGCCAATGCCGTGATCGGGCGGACCGTGACCAGCGACGACGGCAAAATTTCCGGTGTCGTCAAGGAAGTCACGCTGTATACAGACGGTATCGTTGCGACGCTTGAGTCGGGCAAGAAGCTTGTCATCGGCCCCGGCGTGAAAGTGAGCTGACCGAAATGAATGAGGCCGACGCCCTCGATATCGCCCAAGCCGCCATTTGGACCGTCATCGTCGCGTCCGGACCTGCGGTGCTTGCGGCCATGGTCGTCGGCGTCAGCATTGCCTTCATCCAGGCCTTGACGCAGGTTCAGGAAGTGACCCTGACCTTCGTGCCGAAGATTCTCGCGGTCTTCGTCACCGTTGCGATTTCGGCGCCCTTCATCGGGGCGCAGATTTCCATCTTCAGCGACGTCATCTTTTCCCGGATCGAATCCGGCTTCTAGCGAACCTTACATTTCGTCCCCGCTGCCACCCTCGCGCAAGTTTCGCGCGATACCAATGCGGGCAGCATGGCAGCTCCTGCTGCGCCTCTCATGACGAGACGGGACGAACATGGCACAGGTACCAGTACTCTCCATCCCCAAAGTGAATCCGAGTGGTCGGGACATCGCGTTTGCGATGGGCATCGTCGCCATTCTGTCGATCCTGTTCCTGCCGATCCCGGCATTTTTGATCGATATGGGACTGGCGTTTTCGATCGCCTTCTCCGTGTTGATCCTGATGGTTTCGCTCTGGATCCAGCGGCCGCTCGACTTCTCGTCCTTTCCGACGATCCTGCTGATCGCGACAATGATCCGGCTGGCGCTCAACATTGCCACGACCCGCGTGATCCTCTCGCACGGCCACCAGGGTCACGACGCGGCCGGCAACGTCATCGCCGGCTTTGCCAACCTCGTCATGTCCGGCGATTTCGTGATCGGGCTGATCGTCTTTTTGATCCTGATCACGGTGAACTTCATCGTCATTACCAAGGGTGCGACCCGCATCGCCGAAGTCGGCGCCCGCTTCACCCTCGATGCCATCCCCGGCAAACAGATGTCGATCGACGCGGACCTGTCCGCCGGCCTGATCGATGAGAAACAGGCACAGCATCGCCGGCGCGAACTGGAGGACGAAAGCTCCTTCTTCGGCGCGATGGACGGTGCCTCCAAGTTCGTACGCGGCGATGCGATCGCGGGCCTTATCATCACGGCCATCAACATCTTCGGCGGGATCGTCATCGGCTATTTCCGCCACGGCATGGAGATCGGCGAGGCGGCCGACGTTTTCGTCAAGCTGTCGGTCGGCGACGGTGTCGTGTCGCAGATCCCCGCCCTGATCGTGTCGCTCGCGGCGGGCCTGCTGGTGTCGCGCGGAAGCGCACCGGGTTCGACGGACAAGGCCGTTATCGACCAACTGAGCGGCTATCCGCGCGCCTTGCTCGTTGCCGCCGGTCTGATGGTGCTTCTGGCCGTCATGCCGGGTCTGCCGTTCTTTCCGTTCGTGATCCTCGGCGGTGTCATGGCGCTCGGTGGCTGGATGATTCCGCGCCGGCAGGAAGAGGAGAACAGACTAAAGCGCGAGCAGGAGGCAAAAAACGCCCTGCAGGCGAAGGATGCCGACAAGGACTCGGTCAAGTCCGCGCTGAAGACCGCCGAGATCGAACTGCTGCTCGGCAAGCAGGTCTCCACGCGCCTGCTCGGGGCCCACCAGGAATTGGCGTTCCGCGTCGGAAAGATGCGCAAGAAGTTCGCCACGCAATACGGGTTCGTGGTTCCGGAGATCAAGGTCTCCGACGACATCTCGATTGCCGACAAATCGTATCACATCCGGATCCACGGCACGACCGTTGCCTCCAATATCGTGCGTGTCGGCGAGGTCCTGGTCGTGACCGGTGGTGGCCGCAAGCCGAGTGTTCCAGGCGACGATATCCGCGAACCGGCCTTCGGCATGCCAGCGGTTTCGGTTCTGGAGACCTTTGTCGAGGATCTCCGCCGCGAGGGCTTCCATCCGATCGACAACGTGTCGGTGGTGCTGACCCATCTTTCCGAGGTCATCCGCAACAATCTGCCCCAACTTCTGTCCTACAAGGACGTCAAGATCCTGATCGAGCGGCTCGATCCCGAATACCGCAAGCTGGCCGACGAGATCTGCTCGTCGCACATGTCCTATTCCGGCCTGCAGGCGGTGTTGAAGCTCCTGCTTGCCGAACGCGTGTCCATCCGCAACCTGCACCTCATCCTCGAAGCCGTTGCGGAACTGGCGCCGCACGTTCGCAAGACCGAGCAGATTGTCGAGCACGTCCGCATCCGCATGGCGCAGCAGATTTGCGGCGACCTGGCGGAGAACGGCGTCCTGCCGGTGCTGCGCCTCGGCAACCGCTGGGACATGGTGTTTCATCAAGCCCTCAAGCGCGATGCCAAGGGGGAAGTCGTGGAGTTCGACATCGACCCCCGCCTGCTGGAGGAATTCAGCGAGCAGGCCACGAAAGTTATCCGTGAATTCCTTGATCGCGGCACGCCGTTCGTACTGGTCACATCGCCCGAATCCCGGTCTTATGTGCGCATGATCATCGAGCGCCTGTTTGCCACATTGCCGGTCCTCTCGCACGTCGAGCTCGCCAAGGGCATCGAGATCAAGATTCTCGGCTCGATTTCATGATCACCGATCCGCAGGGCACGGTGCTGGCGCTGTTCGCCGCCTTCTGCCGTGTCGGCGGGTGTTTCATGCTGCTTCCGGGCTTCTCCTCGGCCCGCGTCGCCATGCAGATCCGGCTGTTCCTGGCGGTCGCCGTTTCGATGGCGGTCCTGCCGCTCCTCTGGGACTCGATCTATCCGAAGACCCAAGGGGCGACGCTCGCCTACGTTCAGGTGATCCTGTTCGAGACGCTGACCGGCGTCGTGATCGGACTAATAACCCGCTATTACGTGCTGGGCCTCCAGTTCGCCGGAACGTCACTGACGATGATGATCGGGTTCAACGCACCGCCGTCGCCCGACATCATCGAGGAGGCGGCGGAGAACCAGCTCACCAACCTCATCAGCTTCGCCGGGCTGATGGTGCTGTTCACGTTGAATTTTCACCACGTCGTCTTCCGGGCACTGGTCGATTCCTACACGACGATTCCGATGGGGGGCTTCAACCCGCAAAGTGCGCTTATCACGCTGACCGACACGCTGGCGCAGACCTTCAGCATCATGCTGCGGCTGGCCAGCCCGTTCATCATCTACGGGTTGCTGTTCAACGTCACCGTCGGTCTGATCAACAAGCTCGCGCCGCAAATGCCGATCTATTTCATCTCGCTGCCCTATATCATTCTGGGCGGTCTGTTCCTGCTCTATTTCGGCATTTCCTCGCTGCTGGAGATTTTTGCCAACGGCTTCATTCCGGTGTTCGAAGGCCGTTGAGGGAGGTGGCATGAAGAACCGTTCCGACAAACTCAAGCGCTTGGTCACGGTTCAGCGCCATCTCGAGCAGATGGCGGAAATGGATCTCGCGATGACCACGCAGCAACGGCAGGAAGTGGCCGATACGATGGATGCGGTCGCCGGTGCGATCAATTCGCTCAATCCGGTCCATCGCGGGTTCTCCGGCATCTATGCGGCGCAGATCGGCAAGCTGCGCCACAAGGACACGATGTTGGCCGGCGTGCAGCAGATGCACGAGATGCGGATCGTGCGCGAACGCACGAAAGGCGACCGCTTGGAAGAGCGCATGCACGAGGCGCGTGACCTCGAGGCGCGCGAGGCCGAGGACGATGCAATCTACGATCTCATCGACCAGCACGTCGCCTATGGCGACGACAACGGTCGTTAGGCGCTCATCGTCGGGGCGATCGCGTGACCAGCCTCCCGTAAGGTTGGGCGGCGATAGTCGAATCCAGGACGAAGGATGATATCCGCGAACGTTGGCGTGCATGCCGGAACGATGGCGTTCCGTTGGCTGTCAGTGGCGCGGTCTTCGCTGCGAACGGGTCGGCGGTCTGCTATGACGGCGGGTGCGGCTTCCTCACATCCGAGAGGCAAAGAGACGTGGCAATTTCACCCCCCAGCGATCTGGTGCTTGACGTTGTGCGAGCTGCCGACCCTGCATCGGTGCAGGAAGCGCAGGCGCAACTGCGATCGAACCGCGCAAGTTTCGAGGCGACCAGCCTCGCCGATGCCGGTGGCGGCTTCGGTGCCGCCGTCAGCATTCTGAACCGCAATTCCGCTGGATCCGCCATGCCCACAGCCGTGAGTGGCGGGGACAAGGCCATCCCGGAGACGTATCGCAAGTTCGAGGCCATGGTGCTGCAGAACTTCGTCAAGTCGATGCTGCCCGCCGACAGCGAAGAGATCTACGGCAAGGGTACCGCCGGCGAGATCTGGCGCGGCATGATGGCCGAGCAGATCGGCGACGTGATTTCCAAAGGCGGCGGCATCGGCATCGCCGAGAGCCTGATGAAGGACAACAAGAAGAAGGGTGTCACGGAAGATATCGCCGTGATCGACCCGAACGCCCAGCGCGTTTCCACCGCCATGGTTCAGGAGTTGCAGCGCAACACGTTCGCTGAGCTGACACCGGGTGAAACGAAGAACGACAAAAAGACATCCTGATCGGAGGAAACAACAATGGACATGGCAACGAACGATCTCCGTATCCGCACCGTACTGAACCGGCTTGAAAACATCGTCGACGCGGAAAACGCCGGCATCGGCGTCGATCCGGACTTCGATCTGCAGACTTCGAATGCGCACAAGAGCCGCTGCCTGTATGAGCTGGCCATGCTCTCGCGCGACGTCCAGGCAGACGAAATGCCGACGGCCTTCGGTCCGCAGCTGAAGGCCCTTAGGGAGAAGCTCGCTGTCAACGCGCAACGCGTGTCGGCCCACCTCGAGGCCGTTCGCGCCGTCGTGCAGCTTCTGAAGGATGCGGTGCGTGAGCAGGAAGAGGATGGCACCTACTCGCAGGAGCAGTTCCGTCTGGGGTACCAACTGTGATCAAGCTCGTCCTCACCGGCATCTGGATCTGCGCCATCACCTTGGCGTCGGTCTATTTCTCCATGCAGATGGCTGCCGCACCCAGGGTCGATGAGGAGGCTGCCGCGCGCGCGGCGGCATTGGAGCTTGTCAAGGGCGGTCAGGCGACCATCCCCGTGATCTCCGACGGCGCCGTCAAGGGATACTTTATCGCCCGCCTGTCCTACACCGCCAACACGGCGCTGGCGGCAAAACAGGTGGTTCCGCTAACCGAAGCAATCACCGACGAGCTCTATACGCTGCTCGTCGGGCAGAAAATGATCGATGTGGAGAAGCTGGACAGCTTCGACGTCGACAATTTCCGCGCAACGGTAAAGGACGGCCTGAACAAGCGCTTTGGCGAGGCGGTCATCGACCAGGTGATGATCGAGCAGATCGACTACATCGCCAAGGTCGAGGTGAATTCGAAGCCGGCGCGAAAGGGCACCAACATCGTCAAGGGCGATGCGGGCGCTGCCGCTCAGTCCCCCGCGGGCTGAGCCGGTCGAACAGGGGCTCGGTCAGCACGGGCCAGTCGCCGTCGATGGCCCGGCACCGCATTTGTGTCATGCGCTTTCGCCGCGTTGGCGGCCGACCAGGCTGCGAAGCTTGTAGCGGGCGACATGATGCAGGAACCGTGGGTATCCGACGATATAGCGATACCAGCCCAGCCGCGGCTCCTTGATCAGACGCAACAGCCACGCGAACCGGAGATGGTGCACGCGCTCCGGGGTTTTCGCCGTTTGGCGGGCGATTTCATCGAACAGGTTGCTGACGCTGATCACGAGCCGCGCGTGACCGGGTGTCACGTGCCGGTCGATCCATTTTTCCTGCACGGGGCTTCCCATGGAGACGAGCAGGATGTCGGGCGCCAATCTCCGCACCTTCTCGGTGACGGCCGCAGACTCGCCGGGTTCGAAGGAAGCGTCCGCGACAGCGTTGAACTCATGCCAGGGGGCGTGCTCCCGAAGCTTCTCGGTCGCCCGCAGCAGCACCGGCCACTCGGCGCCGACGAGCGCGACGCGCTTCGGTGCCTCCATATAGGTCAGCAGGGCAGGCACGAAATCGACGCCGTTGAGATTGGCCCGAAAGATGCGGCCGTGGATGACCTGCGATGCCACGTCGACGCCCTGGCCATCCGGAAAGACGACCTGCCGCGCGAGCGCGCCGCGGTATTGCGGATCACTCAGCATCAGGTTGGCGCAGTGGGCGTTCAGAAAGGCAATGGTCGTCTGTCCGATCGGCATGTCGGCCAGTCGCGCCGCGAATTCGAAGGCGTTGTCCCAGTCCAGGTCACAGACGGGCAGGCCCAGGATGTCGCGCTGCGACGCCTTGAGCGCGGTGGACGCTTGAAAGACCGGGCCGGGGTCTGCCAAAGGCGGGGTTTCCCTTCGGTTCAGGGCGGAGCGATTGACCGGATCGGCGGAGAGCCGGTCATCGGCGAAGAGATCGGTCATCGGCGCGTGTCCCTCAGGCTTCGCTCTGCGTCTATCAGCTTCGCCTCAAGGCAGACTTAAGTTGCTCGCTAAAGAGCGATGCTTCGCATTTACGAATCGTTTGCCATCACCTGAAATTCGCGCCGGGCCAATCGATATTGCAGTCCCGCTTGCCGGGCATTGGCGGCGCAATGCGCCACTTGGTCGCCGGTCGGCGCGCTTGCAGTATTCCTTTTTTGACAACATAGGACGCGGAGAGGCTATTGCCGGGGCTCGGAAGCCATTAGATTTCGCGCAGTTCGCGAGGGAGAAGAACGTGACCACCATTATCGATGGGAAGCAGGTTGCCGCTTCCGTGATTGACGCCGTCAAGGCTGCTGCCCGGAACCTCGAGCAGGAAGCCGGCGTCAAAACCGGCCTGGCGGTGGTTATCGTCGGGGACGACCCGGCAAGCCATGCCTATGTGTCCTCCAAGAGCCGGATGGCCAAGGAATGCGGCTTCGCCTCGATCCAGCATACGTTGCCCGAGGAGACCACCCAGGAAGAATTGGCCGCCCTGGTGCAGACGCTGAACGCCGACGAGACGGTGCATGGCATCCTCGTGCAGCTGCCGCTGCCGAAGCATCTGAATTCCGAGCCGATCATCCAGTCGATCCTGCCGGAGAAGGACGTCGACGGCCTGCATGTGGTCAATGCCGGTAAGCTTGCGACCGGGGATCTCGACGGTGGGCTGATCTCCTGTACGCCGGCAGGTTCAATGGTCCTGGTGCGCGGCGTCCACGGGGAAGACCTGTCCGGATTGAACGCCGTCGTCATCGGCCGCTCCAATCTGTTCGGCAAGCCGATGGGCGCGCTGCTGCTCAATGCCAACGCCACGGTGACGATGGCCCACTCGCGAACCAAGGATCTTGCTGCGGTGTGCCGCAACGCCGACATCCTTGTCGCCGCGGTCGGACGCCCGCAGATGGTCAAGGCAGACTGGGTCAAGCCGGGAGCCACGGTCATCGATGTCGGCATCAACCGCGTGCCGGCGCCGGACAAGGGCGAAGGCAAGTCGCGCCTGGTCGGTGATGTGGCCTACGAGGAATGCGCAAAGATCGCCGGCGCGATCACGCCGGTTCCTGGCGGCGTCGGCCCCATGACGATCGCCATGCTGATGGCCAACACCGCCATCGCCGCCTATCGCAAATCAGGGCGCAAGGCGCCGAAGTTCTGATCGCTGGCCGGTGCGCGGGCGGTCGGCCGCCTCGCGCCCCGACATGCCATGCGACCAGGAGCAGGCTCTGCCGTCTTTGACGGCGGCGGCGACTTTTAGTGCATGACGTTATGGACCAGATGACCGCCTTTTAGCGGCGTGCTCAACCTCATTTTAAAGGTTCCCAGCTAGTGTTTCACCGCAAGCAAGGCATGGGAATACCGCAATGAGCACGCCCTCTTCTCCTCAACGTTCGGTCTACCTGAACAAGGAAGAATCGTTCATGTACGATCGGGAAAAGACCTTCCCGATGGAGGATACCTGCAACGAGGCTCGGATCGAATTCACCGAGAATGGCGGCATGGTGAATCTTGCTTCGCGGCGCTGCCAGATCATCAGGCTCTCGCGCAGCGGTGCTTTGCTGAAGATCTCGACCCGATTCAAGCTGCCGAGGAACTTCTATCTCGACGTCGTCAGCGCCCGCGTCCCGATGATCGGCTGCCTGGCGCTGCGCGTCCACGCCAATGATACCGTCGAAGCCCGCTTCCTGCGGTTGCTTGCGGAAAAGGACATGAACCGCATCTTCGTCTACAGCACCCACCCGAACCATCGGGATCGGACGCTGGACATCTACGGCTGACGTCTCAGAGGCGGCGCCTTCAATTTAGGCAAACAGCACGCTTGCGCCGTGATCGGCAGGCCCCGCGATGGCGCGGAAAGCGGCGAAAAGCTCACGGCCCATGCCGAACTCGTTGCCGGCAAGGTCGGCTGACACCGGCGTTCTCGCGGCAAACTCGGCGGCATCAACCAGCACGTCGAACGTTCCGTTGATCGCGTCGACCCGGATGATGTCGCCCTCTCGGATGCGGGCGATCGGCCCGCCATCGGCGGCCTCGGGGGTGACATGGATCGCGGCCGGGACCTTGCCCGAGGCGCCCGACATGCGCCCGTCCGTCAAAAGCGCGACCTGCTGGCCGCGATCCTGCAGGATGCCGAGCACGGTGGTCAGCTTGTGCAGTTCCGGCATGCCGTTCGCCTTCGGCCCCTGGAAGCGGACAACGGCGACGAAGTCTCCCTCCAATTGCCCCGCCTTGAAGGCGGCGTTCAGCTCGGCCTGGTCGTGGAACACCTTCGCGGGTGCCTCGATCACATGACGCTCCGGCTTGACCGCGGAGATCTTGATGACGGCGCTGCCGAGGTTGCCCGAAAGCATCTTCAGTCCGCCGGTGTGCTGGAACGGATGTTCGACACTGGCGAGCACCTTTGGATCGTGGCTGACGACCGGTGCCGGCTCACGCCGCACCGTGCCGCCGTCCGAAAGCCGGGGCTCGATCGTGTAGGCGTGCAGGCCCTGGCCATAGACCGTGCGCACGTCGTCGTGCAGATAGCCGGCCTTCAACAGTTCCTTGATCAGGAAGCCCATCCCGCCGGCCGCATGAAAGTGGTTCACGTCGGCCAGTCCGTTCGGATAGACGCGAGCGAGCAGCGGCACGATGTCCGAGAGGTCGGAAATGTCCTTCCAGGTGAGGATGATGCCGGCCGCGCGCGCCATCGCGATCAGATGCATCGTGTGGTTGGTCGAGCCGCCGGTGGCATGCAGGCCGACCACGCCGTTGACGATCGAGCGCTCGTCAATCATCTCGCCGGCCGGCGTGAACTCGTTGCCCTGCGCGGTGATGGCGAGCGCGCGCTTTGCCGCTTCCTTCGTCAGCGCGTCGCGCAGCGGCGTGCCCGGATTGACGAAGGACGCGCCGGGCAGGTGAAAGCCCATGATCTCCATCAGCATCTGGTTGGAGTTGGCGGTGCCGTAGAAGGTGCAGGTGCCGGGCCCGTGATAGGATTTCGATTCCGCCTCCAGCAGTTCGTCGCGACCCACCTTGCCCTCGGCGAAGAGCTGGCGCACGCGCGCCTTTTCATCGTTCGGCAGCCCGGAGGTCATCGGCCCGGCGGGAACGAAGACCGCCGGCAGATGACCGAATGTCAGCGCCGCAATGGTGAGGCCGGGCACGATCTTGTCGCAGACGCCGAGATAGACGACGGCGTCGAACATGTTGTGCGACAGGCCCACGCCCGCCGCCATGGCGATCAGGTCGCGCGAGAACAGCGACAGTTCCATGCCCGGCTGGCCCTGCGTGACGCCGTCGCACATCGCCGGGACCCCGCCCGCCACCTGCGCCACGCCGCCGGCCTCGCGCGCCGCCTGCCGGATCAGCGCCGGATAGGTCTCGAACGGCTGATGGGCCGAGAGCATGTCGTTATAGGAAGTGATGATGCCGAGGTTGGGAACGTGATCGCCGGCAAGTGCCGTCTTTTCGCCGGGGGAGCAGGCCGCAAAACCATGCGCAAGGTTGCCGCAGGAGAGCACCGAGCGATGCACGCCCTGCGAGGCCGCAGCCCGCAACCGGTCGAGATACGGTTCGCGATGGGGCTTCGAGCGTTCGACGATGCGGGCGGTGATGGCTTCAATGCGGGAATCGGCGGACATGGGAGCGATCCTGATTTTTCTCTGAAGTGTTTACGCGGACCCTTGAGGGTCTGCCGAAACCTTGTGGCGGCCGCGGATTTGTCGCGGCCCGTCCTGACTCGATGACCGGCGGTCAGCGCCTCTGCTCCAGGCGGTGCGGGCGCTCCGACAGTCCGGCCGGCTATGGGGCCCAGAAGATGTCGACGGGCGTTGCCGCGCGCCGGAAGATCGCACGCACGGGCATCTCTGTCTCGTCACCTTCGCCAAGTGCTTTCTCCAGGGCCTCCTTCTTGGCCTGACCTTCGATGTGCAGCACCAGAAGGCGCGCGTCCTGAAGGCTGGAGAAGGTGAGCGTGAGACGGGTTTCGCCGGCACCTTCCGCCTCCATGGTGATCACGCCGCGGGGTGTCGCTGCAGACAGCGCTTCCGCCAGGTGATTTCCGCCCGGGAAGAACGACGCAGTGTGGCCGTCATTGCCCATGCCGAGGACCACCACGTCGAAAGGAACCGCGAGCCTGGCCAGTTCCTCGCCGGCCAGCCTGGCAGCATCCTCCGCGCTTTTCGCCGTGCGGTAGAGGGGCAGGAAACGTGCTTTGGCGGCAGCACCTTGCAACAGGTTTTCGGCCACCAGAAGATGATTGGAGCGAGGGTTTGCGGCCGGAACGAACCGCTCGTCCACCAGCGTGACGGTCACCCTCGGCCAGTCGATGTCCCTTGTCGAAAGCGCCTTGAAAAACTGCCTGGGCGTCGACCCGCCGGAGACCGCGATCGTAGCCTTGCCGCGTTCGGCAATCGCCGTCCGCAGCGCTGCGGCAACCGTATCCGCCAGCCCCTCGGCCAACCTGGCGGCATCGGCAAACTCATGAAACTTCGTCACCATGGCCCGCCTCAGCTTTCGTGCCATGTGCGGCCATCGCGCTCGATTAGGGCGATCGCCTGGCTTGGGCCCCACGTGCCGGCCGTGTAGCCCTGCGCCTGCTGGCCGGTCACGTCCCAAGCCTTCAGGATCGGGTCAATCCAGTGCCATGCCGCCTCGACCTCGTCGCGGCGCATGAACAGGGTCTGGTTGGAGCGGATGACGTCGAGCAGCAGCCGTTCATAGGCATCCGCATTGCGGGAATCGAAGGCCTGGGCGAAGGTCATGTCAAGGGGGACGCTGCGAAGTCGCATGCCGCCCGGTCCGGGGTCCTTGATCATCAGCCATTGCTTGACGCCTTCACCTGGCTGCAGACGAATGATGAGTTGGTTGGCCTCGATGCGGCCGGCGGCTGGCTCGAAGATCGAGTGTGGAATCGGCTTGAAGGTGATGACGATCTCGGAGACGCGGGTTGCCATGCGCTTGCCGGTGCGGATGTAGAAGGGCACGCCCGCCCAGCGCCAGTTGCCGATCTCGGCCTTGATGGCGACGAAGGTCTCGGTGTTGGAGACCCCGCCTTCCAGTTCCTCGAGATAGCCTTTCACCGGCCCCCCGGCCGAGGCGCCGGCGCGGTACTGGCCGCGCACCGTCAACCGTTCGACATTGTACTCGTCGATCGGTTTGAGCGCCCGCAGCACCTTCAGCTTCTCGTCGCGGACGGCTTCCGCGTCCATCGAGGAGGGGACTTCCATCGCCACCAGACAGACGAGCTGCAGGATGTGGTTCTGCACCATGTCGCGCAATGCGCCCGCCTTGTCGTAATAGCCGGCGCGGCTTTCAAGGCCGACGGATTCGGCCACCGTGATCTGCACGTGGTCGATATGGGCGGAGTTCCAGAGCGGCTCGTAGAGCGCATTGGCAAAACGCAGCACCATCAGGTTCTGCACCGTCTCCTTGCCGAGATAGTGATCGATGCGGAAGATCTGGTCTTCGCGAAACACCTTGCCGATCGTGTTGTTCAGTTCCGTGGCCGAGGCGAGGTCGCGACCGATAGGCTTCTCGACCACGATGCGGGTCTGCTTGGTGATCAGCTTGTGATCGCGGATCTTCTCGGCAATCTCGCCGAAGATCGCCGGAGCGACGGCGAGATAGAAGGCGCGCACGCGCTCCTTGCCCTCGTCGAGAATCTCCTTGAGCTTGTCCCAGCCCTGTTCCGATTTCGCGTCGACCGAAACGTAGAACAGGCGCTCGGTAAAGGCCTTGAGCTGTCCGTCGTCGAGCTCACCAGGCTTCAGGTGTTCGCGCAGCGCCTTGGTTGCGAATTCGCGGTACGCCTCGTCGGTCATCGCCGCCCGCGACGCACCGATGATGCGCGTCGGCTCGGAGAACTGGCCCGCAATCTGGCGATGGTACAGCGCCGGCAGGAGCTTGCGCTCCGCCAGGTCGCCGGTGCCGCCGAAGACGACATAGTCGAACGGCTCGACCGGAATGAATTGGCTGCTCATTGCAATTCTCGATTTGGTTCGCGTTTGGCGCCGTTATAATCTAATCGATTTAAAATAACCAGAGCGCGGCGCGACAAAATCGAGGCGGCGTGCTCTAAAGCTTGTCGCGCAGCGCGTACCAGGTCATTGCCAGGAAAAGCAGTGGCGAGCGGAATCGCGGCCCACCGGGGAAGGCTGGGATTTTCAACGACTTGATCATGTCGAACTCCGCGCTGCCGCCCGAAACCACTTCAGCATAAAGCTTGCCGCAATAGTTCGCCAGCATGACGCCGTGGCCGGAGTACCCCCCAATCGACGTGATGCCGGGCATGACCTCGCGGACATAGGGCTTGCGCGGCATGGTGATGCCGACCGAGCCGCCCCAGGCGTGCGGGATTTCAACCTTCGAAAGCTCCGGATAGATTTCGGTGATCTGGCGACGGATATGCCGGGTGATGTCGCTCGGATTGTCGGCAGTGTAGGCCTCGCGACCGCCGAACAGCAGGCGGCCGTCGCGGCTCTTGCGGAAGTAGCGCACGACGAAACGCGAGTCGGCGACGGCTTCGCCGCCGGGCAAGATCTTCGGAAATCTGTCCAGCACCGGCGTCGCGCCGATGAAGGAGCGGATCGGCATGACGTGGGTTGCCGTCTTTGGTTCGAGATTGCCGATATAGGCGTTGCAGGCGATCAGCGCCCTGTCCGCCGTGATCGTGCCGGTCGCCGTGGTGATGACCGCCTTGCCGCCGGCGCGATCGACCTTGAGGGCTGGTGTCCTTTCATGCAGGACGGCACCCGCAGCCTTGGCCGCCTTGCCGATGCCGACCAGCAGCTTCATTGGATGGATGTGGCCGGTGCCGGTATCCCGCACGCCGAAGATGTAGCGGGTCGAGCCTACTCGCTCCTGGGTTTCGGCCTTGTCCATGAAGGTCGAGTGCGTGTAGCCGTAGCGCGTCGCCGCGATCTCGGGATTGGCGCGGTAGTCCTTCTCGAGATTTTGTTTGTGGGACACATTCAGCTGGCCCGCCACGTACTCGATGTCGAGGTTTTCCGAGGCGGCAAAATCGTGAATGTACTGCTTGGCGTGTTCGGCAAGGTCGAATAGGCCTTTGGAGCGCTCGTAGCCAAGCTCTTCCTCCAGTTCCTCCGGCCAGGCGCGCTGGCCGGTGCCCAGTTGGCCGCCGTTGCGGCCGGACGCGCCGTCGCCGAGGCGGTGGGCCTCGATCAAAACGACGCGGATGCCCTTGCGGGCGAGATTGTAGGCGGCCTGCAGGCCGGTGAAGCCGCCGCCGATGATGGCGACGTCGGCCTCGCAGGAGCCGGACATCGGCGGGTATTCGGGGCGTTCGCCGACCGTCGCTTCATACCAGGAGACGCCAGGGGAAATCGGGCTTTGCCAGGACATCGGAAATTCTTTCGGTAGCAAAAGGTGGAGGAGCCGACGTGGCCGGAACGCCGACTGCCGAAGCCTCGAGTGCTACCGCTTTGGCGTTCCGGCGCAGCCGGAAACGGAGATCAGACGTTGAGCAGCAGGAACTCGCGTTCCCACGGGCTGATCACCTGCATGAAGGTCTCGAACTCGCCGCGCTTGACGCCGGCATAGAGCCCGATGAATTCCGGGTCCAGGACCTTCGCCAGTTCCGTATCGGATTCGAGCAGCGCAACGGCTTCCAGCAGGCCGCGGGGCAGATCGATCGATCCTTCGTTGGCCGCATCGTCGGTCGGCGGCGACGGCTCGGTGGCATTCATGATGCCCAGCAGACCACAACCGAGCGAGGCAGCCAGCGCCAGATACGGGTTGGCGTCGGAGCTGGGGAGCCGGTTTTCGACGCGACGGGCATTCGCGTCGGACACCGGGATGCGGAACGCGGTGGTCCGGTTGTCGTAGCCCCAGGCATTGTTGACCGGTGCCGACATTTCCGGGGTCAGCCGTCGATAGGAGTTCACGTAGGGCGCCATCATCACCAGCGTTTTCGGAACGTAGGTCTGCATTCCGCCGATGAAATGGAAGAACTCCTTCGAGGGCGAGCCATCCGGGTTGGAGAAGACGTTTCTGCCGGTCTTGATATCGACCACGGACTGGTGGATGTGCATCGCCGACCCGGCCTGGCCCTGCATCGGCTTGGCCATGAAGGTGGCGTAGATGCCGTGCTTGAGGGCTGCCTCGCGGATCGTGCGCTTGAACATGAACACCTGGTCGGCAAGCTCGATCGGGTCACCGTGGCGAAGGTTGATCTCCAGCTGCGCCGGGCCTTCCTCGTGGATCAGGGTGTCGATCTCCAGTCCCTGCTTCTCGGAGAAGTGGTAAATGTCGTCGATCAGCTCGTCGAACTCGTTGATGCCGGCGATCGAATAGCCCTGACCGCCGAGAATGGTGCGACCCGAGCGGCCCTTCGGCGGGTGCAGCGGATAGTCCGGATCGTCGTTCATGGCGACCAGATAGAACTCGATCTCCGGCGCCACGACGGGGCGCCAGCCGCGCTCCGCGTACATGTTCACCACGTTCTTCAAAACGTTGCGCGGGGCGTAGGTTACATTTTCGCCGGTCGACCCGACGACGTCACAGATCAATTGCGCCGTAGGATCGGTTTCCCAGGGCACGACGCTCAGCGTGGAAAGATCGGGCACGAGTTTGAGATCGCTGTCGCGCGGTTCATAGCGGAATTGTCCGGTCTCTTCCGGATACTCGCCCGAAATCGTGTGGCGGTATACGGCGGAGGGAAGGGCAAGCGACGTGTTCGAAGTGAACTTCGACGACGGCATCATCTTGCCGCGCGGTACCCCGGCAAGGTCCGGGGTAATGCACTCAATGTCTTCGATGCCGCGGAACTTGAGCCAGTCGACGGCCTCTCTCAACGTCTTGACGCCGCGCGGGGCGGTGAGGGCGGGAGGAATCTTGGAGGAGCGGCTGACTTTCTGAACTGTAGTGGCAACGGTCTTTTTTGAGGGCATGTTACACCGGGTTTGGTTTCGGATGCGCCATCATACGCGGAGTTGAAGCATTGGCTAGGGGGGCAAACCGCTGAAAAACAAGCCTGTATGCGCAAAATCGCATCGATCGGTGCGGAAGCGAAGGGCCAGATTGACTTTCATCAACAGGAGCGGAATGGAAGGCCAAACGAGAAAGATGCGACGTGATGGATAAAAGAGACGTGGTCATCATCGGTGCCGGTGCCGCCGGCATGATGTGCGCGATCGAGGCGGGCAAGCGCGGGCGGCGGGTGTTGGTCATCGACCACGCGAAGGCGCCGGGCGAGAAGATCCGCATCTCGGGAGGCGGGCGCTGCAACTTCACCAACATCAACGCCGGACCGAAGAACTTCCTGTCGCAGAACCCGCATTTCTGCAAGTCGGCGCTGGCCCGCTACACGCCGATGGACTTCCTCGCCATGGTGGAGCGCCACGGCATCGCCTGGCATGAGAAGACGCTCGGCCAACTCTTCTGCGATCACACGGCGAAGGACATCATCGCCATGCTCCTGACGGAGATGCGCGCGGCCAGGGCAGAACTGCGGCTGGCGACTGAGGTGTCTTCCGTCGAGCGGTCGCAAGCCGGTTTCCGGATCGTCACGAGCGGTGGTTCCGTTGAAACCACGTCGCTCGTGGTCGCCACCGGCGGCAAGTCGATCCCGAAAATGGGGGCGACCGGGTTTGCCTATCGCATCGCCGAGCAGTTCGGCTTGCGCATCGTCGAAACCCGGCCGGGGCTCGTGCCGCTGACGCTCGATCCGTCGACGCTGTCCGAACACGACGGCCTGCCCGGCGTCTCGGTCGAAGTGGTTGCCGGGCACGGGAGAGCCACGTTCCGGGAAGCGATGCTGTTTACCCATCGCGGACTGAGCGGGCCGGCAATCCTGCAGATCTCCTCGTTCTGGCGGGAGGGCGAGGACATAACGCTGCATCTCCAGCCCGGGCTGGATGTGATCGAGGTGCTTTCGGCGGCGCGCAAGGTCAACGGCAGGCAGGCGGTCCTGACCGTGCTCTGCGAGCACATGCCGCGCAAGCTGGCGCAGTTGCTTGTCAGGCAGGCGGGGATCGAGGGCACATTGGCGGAGCTGTCGATGCGCAAGGTCGAGGCCCTCGGGGAGCACATCCGCCGCTGGAAGGTCCGTCCGGCCGGATCCGAGGGCTACCGCACCGCCGAAGTCACGCTCGGTGGTGTCGATACCGACGATCTTGATTCCCGCAGCATGGCGGCGAAATCCGTTCCCGGTCTCTACGTCATCGGAGAGGCCGTCGACGTTACCGGCTGGCTCGGCGGCTACAATTTCCAATGGGCGTGGGCTTCGGGCTATGCCGCAGGCCAGGTCGCCTGATCAGTCATCGGCGAGGTTCAGGGCTGCCTGCGAAAGTAGGACTGGCATTGCGGCCATCCGGGCTTTACTCTTCGTTAGGAGTTACGGGCCGATCCTGTTGTCACAGTCGGCGTTTCGGCCGCCCCGATGATCGTTCTCGCGGGCTGGCAGGGACAACATGATGTGGGCCGGCTGGCCGGATTATCCGGGTGTCCCGTATCTCGTAAACGGAGTCACGCCATGCCTGCAGACCGCCGCCGTCCCGTCGCCCGTGCCATCGCGATCGCCGCCGCCGAAAACCATCGTCGCCGCGCCATCCGCCTCGCCTTCAATTGCGCTGCGGCTTCGATGCTGCTGGCGGTATTGGCCGTCGCGGTTATTTAGTCGGCGGCGATCCGCGCCCGGCGGTTCCCGGGCCGGCACGGACCTCATCGCATCAGCATCGCGACCAGAGCCGCCTGTGAGTTCACATGCAGTTTTGCATAGATGCTCTTCAGACGGGTGCGGATCGTTTCGTAGCTGACGCCGTCGGCGAGGGCCATTTCCTTCGGCGTAAGGCCCGACAGCAAGCCGGAGGCAATCCTGGCTTCTTTTCGGGTCAGCTTGAAGGTCTCCATCAGGCGTTCCTGACGAACGTCCGAACTGCCCGTGGTCATCGGCTCCACGATGACGGCCACGGTCGGCCCGTTTAGCAGCTCACGCATGGGATCGGATGTCATGCGGATCAGCGTCAGCCGATAGAGGATGTCGTCGCTGCCCTTGACCGTCATGACATGCGGCTCGGACTGGCCTGCGTCGCGCGAGACCAGTTGATCGAGTTTTTCCGTCGCCTGCGGCAATTGAAAGCCGAGGCGGCCGCTGGCCGCCAGGCGGATCGGTGCGCCGTTCGCAAGCATCTGCTTGGCGCTGTCGTTCAAGGAGCGGACCAGCCGATTTTCCGATACGTAGATCAGGCCGATCCCGACTGCGTCGAACAATTCCTGTCCGGCTTGGCCGGGCGCCAGCGTGACGTCGGCCTTGCGCACGAAATCGACCATCCGTCTGAGGTGCGGGGAGAGCGCCGTGTAAAGTTCGGCGGCGCGCCGGTTGACGGCGGTGTCGAGCGAGGAAGTGCAGGTGAGCAGAAACAAGGCGTGCGTTGGTTCGCGGATCATCGTGACGCCGACGGCGGTTTCGCAGTTGACCTGTCCTTTCAGCCAATCGTTGTAGAATTCGGTTCTGATCAGCTGATCGCGCGGCACAAGGTCCTCGCTGATCACCCCCTGACCCACAGGAACCTGCATGTTGTGGGGGAACCAGGGATTCACCGACGCAAAATGGTTCGAGAACTGATCGATTTCTGCGTCGCTGAATCCGGACGTAAAGAGCAGATGAGATGAGGTGCAATTGTGATAGTGCAGCGCCGTCTTGCCCCCGGGCAGGGTGGATGCAAGACGGTCTAGAAAGTCCTGCCAACTGCACTCGCCGAAAAGACAGCCGTAGACGAGGTCTGTCAATTCAGCCAAATCCGCCGTCTCACTTCGCAGCATCGCCCACCTGCCGTTACGTGAGGCGGACTATGGCACAACCATCGCGATAAGCAAGAGGGGCGCCAATGGTCGTCATGCGTGCAAAGGAAGAAGGCCGGTCGAGCCGGCCTTCCATTCCGATACAGTTGATGAAGATGTGCCGGCGGCTGTCAGCCCCTGCCTTGGGTGACGATGACCGGGATCAGCAGGTCGCCCCAATTGCCGCCACCGCCGTGGTGGCGGGCGGAGCGGACGAGTTCGACCGAGACGCCGGCATCGACCGCCTTCATGACGGCCTGGTTCAGGCGGTGGAGATCGTTTGCCACCATGCGGATCGCCGCCTGTTGGTCGGGCGTCATTGCCGAGGATTGCTCTTCGGCGCGTTCCTTGACGCGGGTCTGGACAGTCATGGCATTTCTCCTCTTACGGGGTTCTTGAACGGGAAGTTTTCTCCGCCCGCGGCACTGCCACGCAGCGGAGGCGTAGGCATGCCTCTCTCCCGCAGACGGGAGAGAGCAAGTTCGCGGCGTTTGCCGATCACTCCGCAGCCGGGCGGAACTGATCCGTCTCGGTCGATTCCTTCATCGCCGTGGTCGTCGACTGACCGCCGGAGATCGCCACCGAGACGGCATCGAAGTAACCGGTGCCGACTTCGCGCTGGTGTTTGGTTGCGGTGTAGCCGTTCGCTTCCGCGGCGAATTCAGCCTGCTGCAGCTCCGAATAGGCGGCCATCTGGCGATCCTTGTAGCCGCGCGCCAGCTCGAACATGCCGTAGTTCAGCTGATGGAAGCCGGCCAGCGTGATGAACTGGAACTTGTAGCCCATCGCCCCCAGTTCCTTCTGGTACTTGGCGATCGTTGCATCATCCAGGTTCTTCTTCCAGTTGAACGACGGCGAGCAGTTGTAAGCCAGCTTCTTGCCGGGATGGGCCTTGTGCACGGCCTCCGCGAACTTGCGGGCCTGCTCGAGGTCCGGCTTGGAGGTTTCCATCCAGATCAGGTCGCAATAGGGTGCGTAGGCGATCGCGCGGGCGATGCACGGTTCGATCCCGTTGCGCACCTGGTAGAAGCCCTCGACCGTGCGGCCGGCATCGTAGTCGACAAACGGCCGGTCGCGTTCATCGATGTCGGAGGTCAAAAGCTTGGCCGCTTCCGCATCGGTGCGCGCGATGATCAGCGTCGGCGTTCCCATCACGTCCGCAGCAAGGCGGGCAGCCGTCAGGTTGCGGATATGGGCCGCAGTCGGGATCAGCACCTTGCCGCCGAGATGGCCGCATTTCTTTTCCGACGCCAGCTGGTCCTCGAAATGCACGCCGGCAGCGCCGGCCTCGATGAAGGCCTTCATGATCTCGAAGGCGTTGAGGGGGCCGCCGAAGCCCGCTTCGGCGTCGGCGACGATCGGCGCGAACCATGTGTCGACCGAAAGCCCCTTGCCTTCCTGCGCCTCGATCTGGTCGGCGCGCTGCAGCGTGCGGTTGATGCGCTTGGCAAGCTCCGGTGCGGCATTGGCCGGGTAGAGCGACTGGTCCGGATACATCGCGGACGCGGTGTTCGCGTCGGCGGCAACCTGCCAGCCGGACAGATAGATCGCCTTCAGGCCGGCGCGGACCATCTGCATGGCCTGGTTGCCGGAAAGGGCGCCGAGCGCGTTGACGAAGTCTTCCTCGTGGATCAGCTTCCACAGACGGTTGGCGCCCATTTCCGCCAGCGTGTACTTGATCTGGACGGAGCCGCGCAGACGCTTCACATCGTCCGCCGCATAGGGCCGTTCGATGCCGTCGAAGCGGCCTTGCGGTGCGGTCGGGACGAGATTGTAAAAATCAGTCATTGTGGTCTGCCTCCATCGGATCTGTCATCGGGCTTTTACTCCCTCATTCGGAGTTTGCGCCGCGTTTTGATGTAGGAATGTTTACATCGCGACGCACAAATCCGCGAGGATTATCGGGAAAGCGCGACAGGGAAACGGGTTATCATGTGTTGCTCTTCACATGATCCTCGTGTAAATCTGTAAAGATAGTAAAAGCAACGCTGGGTGCGATTACCGCTGCGAATGTCAAGGGATTGACAAAATGGCCGAGAACAAGATCTTCGCGGGGCCGAAGGTCCGTCGCATCCGCAACACGCTTGGCCTCACCCAGACGGCAATGGCGCAGGCCCTTTCGATCTCGCCGTCCTACCTCAATCTGATCGAGCGCAACCAGCGCCCGTTGACGGTGCAGTTGCTGTTGCGGCTCGCCTCCGTCTACAAGGTCGACCTGGAGGACCTGCAGGGCGAGGCGAGCGGCATTGCGCGGCAGCTGCGGGAGGTCTTTGCTGATCCGCTGCTGGCCGGAGAACTGCCCGGCGACCAGGAACTGGTCGAGGTCGCCGATGCCGCACCGAATGTGGCCGGTGGTATCCTGAAGCTCTATCGGGCCTATCGCGAACAGGCGCTGCGGCTGTCCGATCTTGCCGAGTTGCTGTCTCGCGAAGGCCGTGCCACATCGCTTGCCGGCGCGCGCTTGCCCGTGGACGAGGTGCGCGAGAAGCTCGAGCAGCGTCCCAACTATTTCGACGGGATCGACGTGGCGGCGGAGCGCTTTCACGAGGCGCTGGCGCCCGCAGACGATCTTATGGGGGCGCTGAGGGCGTGGTTGAAAAGGGAGCACGGCGTGGTCGTGCGTCTCCTGCCGATCCATGCCATGCCGACGCTCCGCCGACGCTTCGACCGGCACTCCATGCGACTTTTCCTCTCCGAGCGTCTGTCCATGCATGACCAACTGCGGGAGGTCGCGATGGAGGCCGTTCAGATCGTCCTGCAGGACGAGATCACGGCGGAACTCGACCAACTGGGGCTGTCAGGCGGCGAGGCGCGCCGCATCGCTCGCTTCGAGCTGGCGCGCTATGCGGCGCACGCGCTGATGATGCCGTACGAGAGCTTTTGTAGTGCCGCGCAACGGGTGCGCTTCGACATCGATGCCCTTCGATCGCGCTTTTCCGTTTCCTATGAGCAGGCGGCAAACAGATTGACGATGCTGCAAAGACCCGGGCGGCCGGCAATCCCATTCTTCTTGCTGGAGATAGACAATGCCGGGCATCGTTTGCGCAGAGCCGGGGCGCAAGGCTTCCCGCAGGCCCGTTTCGGCGGCGGCTGCCCGAAACTGAATATCCATGCAGCCTTCGCCCAGCCCGGGCAAGTCATCGTTGATCGTGTGGAGATGCCGGATGGCGCGGCTTTCCTCCTCGTTTCCAGGACGCTCGAAGGTCCGCAGTCGGCTTTCGGCGAGCGGGTTCGCCGCACCGCGCTGTTGATCGGCTGCGACGCCGCCATGGCTGCCGAGACGGTGTACGGGGAGGCGGTCGGACAATGTGCTCCGATCCCGGTGGGAACCGCATGCCGCCTGTGCGAACGGCAGGGGTGTCTGGCGCGCGCTGAGCCGCCCGTGACGCGCCCGCTTGGGCTGGACGAGATGGTCGCGGGCCTCAGCCTTTTTGATTTTCAGTAAGATTCTGCTTGCATTCCGAGGCGGATGCGATTTCAAATATGATAGGAAAGGTCGAAATGTGATACCAATGTTGCGACGAATTCTTCACGTGAGAATGATGCTTGTCGCGCGTCGGAAAAAAAACATAATTGACAATCGACCGCCCCACGGGAACCGACAATTATTGAAAACTGGGAGCCATGTTTATGAAAAGACGTAATCTTTTGGCGACGGCCGCCGTTGCGGTAATATCTGGCGTTGCCGGCCTTCCAGCCATGGCGCAGGAACGGGTGGTGAATGTCTACAACTGGTCCGACTACATCGATGAGTCGATCCTGTCTGACTTCACCAAGGAGACGGGGATCAAGGTCGTCTACGACGTTTTCGACGCCAATGAAACGCTGGAGGCGAAGCTGCTCACAGGCGGGACCGGTTACGATGTCGTCGTGCCGACCAACACCTTCCTGCAGCGCCAGATTGCAGCCGGCGTCTATCAGAAGCTCGACAAGTCGAAGCTGCCGAACCTGAAGAACATGTGGGACATGATCAGCGAGCGCATGCAGACGTTTGATCCCGGCAATGAGTACTCGATCAACTACATGTGGGGCACCGTCGGCATCGGTTATAACAAGGCCAAGGTCAAGGAAGCCCTAGGCACCGACGAAATCGACAGCTGGAAGGTGATCTTCGATCCGGCAAATGCCGAGAAGCTCAAGGATTGCGGCATCAACATGCTCGATTCGCCGACCGACATCATCCCGGTCACGCTTGCCTATCTCGGCCTGAATCCCGACAGCCATGACCCGGCCGACGTCGCCAAGGCCGAAGAAGCGCTCGTGAAGATCCGGCCGTTCGTGCGCAAGTTCCATTCGTCCGAGTTCATCAACGGCCTTGCAAACGGCGACATCTGCATCGCGATCGGCTGGTCGGGCGATATCTTCCAGGGTCGCGACCGGGCTGCAGAAGCCGGCAATGGCGTCGAGGTGGGTTATGTCATCCCGAAGGAAGGCACGCAGATGTGGTTTGACCAGATGGCCATTCCGGCAGACGCGCCGCACGTCGAGGAAGCACACGAGTTCCTGAACTACATGATGCGTCCGGAAGTGATTGCCAAGGCCTCCACCTACATTCACTACGCCAATGGCAACAAGGCTTCGCAGGCCGTTCTCGATCCGGAAATCGTCAACGACCCGACGATCTATCCGAACGAAGCAACGCTGAAGAAGCTTTTCACCAACACGACGCTGGACGCCAAGACGCAGCGGCTGTTCACCCGAACCTGGACCAAGATCGTAACCGGTCAGTAACCGGCTCGAGCCCAATTGCCCGGAAGCGTCGCTCTCCGGGCTTTTTCATTTCGATCGCGAAAAAACTGCCAAGAAACGAGATGGGGACAGGCAATGAAGTCTCTCGGTAATATCCGTCGCGCTTTCACGCCGTGGACGGATCCGAATGAAAAGCCGTTCATAACGTTCCGCAATGTCACGAAGAAGTTCGGCGATTTCACTGCCGTCGACGATCTCACGCTGAACATCTACAACCGTGAGTTCTTTGCCCTGCTCGGAGCGTCCGGTTGTGGCAAGTCGACCCTTCTGCGTATGCTTGCGGGCTTTGAGCGGCCGACCTCGGGCGAGATCATCCTGGACGGCCAGGACATTGCCGCCATTCCGCCCTACAAGCGGCCGGTCAACATGATGTTCCAATCCTATGCGCTGTTTCCGCATATGACAGTGGAAAGCAACATCGCCTTCGGCCTCAGGCAGGACGGCATGCCCAAGCCCGAGATTGCCGCGCGCGTTGCGCAGATGCTGAAGCTGGTCAAGCTCGAACAGTTCGCGAAACGAAAGCCGCAACAACTGTCCGGCGGCCAGCGCCAGCGTGTGGCGCTGGCGCGATCGCTTGCCAAGCGACCGAAGGTTCTGCTGCTCGACGAGCCGCTCGGCGCGCTCGACAAGAAGCTGCGGGAAGAAACGCAGTTCGAGCTGATGGACCTGCAGCAGGAGCTTGGCCTCACCTTCGTCGTCGTCACGCACGACCAGGAGGAGGCGATGACCATGGCCGACCGGATCGCGGTGATGAGCCACGGCAAGGTCATCCAGGTGGCAACGCCGGCAGAAATCTATGAGGCGCCGAATTCGCGCTTCGTGGCGGACTTCATCGGTGACGTCAATATTCTGGAAGGCAAGGTCAAGAGCGTTGGAACTGGCAGGATCGAGATCGCCGGCGACGATTTCACCGTGCGCGCCCTGAGCGATGCAGCGCATTCGCCAGGCGCCAACGCCGCATTTGCCATCCGCCCCGAAAAGCTCAAGGTCAGCCGCTCGGCACCTACGGATCCGACCGTCAACGCCGCCGAAGGCGAGGTCTGGGACATCGGCTACCTTGGCGACATGACCGTGCTGCGCATCAAGCTGCCGAGCGGCAAGGTGCTGAAGACCTCGATGCTCAATGCGCAGCGCGAGGTGGAAAACCCGATCGGCTATGACGAGAAGGTCTGGGTCTCTTTCGCCGAGACCGCCGGCGTCATTCTGAGGGATTGAAGCATGACCAAGCTCGGATCTGCCATCTTCCGCCGCCTGGTCATCATCATTCCCTACGCCTGGCTGCTGTTCTTCTTCCTGGTCCCGTTCGCGATTGTTTTCCGGATCTCGCTGTCGACCACCGCGGTCGCCCAGCCTCCCTACGTGCCGGTCTTTTCGCTGGCCGACGGCCTCGCCGGCATCTGGGCGAGCCTCCAGCAGCTGAGCTTCGACAACTTCATCTGGCTGACGGAAGACGCGCTCTATATGAACGCCTACCTGTCGAGCCTGAAGATCGCAGTCATATCGACGTTCCTGACGCTGCTCATCGCCTATCCGATCGCCTATGGCATGGCGCAGGCCCCGCGCAGCTGGCGCCCGACGCTGCTGATGCTCGTCATCCTGCCGTTTTGGACCAGCTTCCTGATCCGCGTGTACGCCTGGATTGCGATCCTTAAACCGGAGGGGCTGCTCAACCAGTTCCTGCTGGCGACCGGCGTGATCGGTGAACCGCTGATC
Organism: Mycoplana ramosa; assembly: GCF_041930185.1. Lineage (NCBI taxonomy): Bacteria > Pseudomonadati > Pseudomonadota > Alphaproteobacteria > Hyphomicrobiales > Rhizobiaceae > Mycoplana > Mycoplana ramosa. The sequence continues at coordinate 203,598 of NZ_JBHEEW010000007.1, forward strand.
ATCCTCAACACGAACACGGCCGTCTATATCGGCATCGTCTATTCCTATCTGCCCTTCATGGTTCTGCCGATCTACTCGGCCCTGGAGAAGATGGACCATTCGCTGATCGAGGCCGCGCAGGATCTCGGCTGCCCGCCCATCACCGCCTTCTGGAAGGTGACGTTCCCGCTGTCGCTTGCGGGCGTCGTGGCGGGCTGCATGCTCGTCTTCATCCCGGCCGTGGGCGAGTTCGTCATCCCCGACCTGCTTGGCGGCTCGCAGACGCTGATGATCGGCAAGACGCTGTGGACCGAGTTCAACGCCAACCGTGACTGGCCGGTTTCGGCGGCGGTGGCAACCGTGCTCCTGCTGATCCTCGTCGTTCCGATCGTCTTCTTCCAGAACGTCCAGGCCAAGACCGAAGAGCAGGAAAGATAAGCATGGCTAGGTGGTCCCGCTTCAACATTGCCTCTGTCGTCCTCGGCTTTGCCTTCCTGTATCTGCCGATCATTCTGCTCGTTGTCTATTCGTTCAACGAGTCGAAACTCGTCACCGTCTGGGCCGGATTCTCGACGAAGTGGTATGTGGCGCTATTCCAGAACCAGGGCCTTCTCGACGCGGCCTGGGTGACGATTCGCGTCAGCCTCATTTCCGCCACCGTCGCGACCGTGCTCGGCACGATGGCGGCGATCGCACTCGTTCGCTACACACGCTTCCGCGGACGGCTTCTCTTCTCGGGAATGGTGTACGCGCCGCTGGTCATGCCGGAGGTCATCACCGGTCTGTCGTTGCTGCTGCTGTTCGTTGCGATCGGCTTCGATCGTGGTTTCTGGACACTGACGCTCGCGCACATCACCTTCACGATGTGCTTCGTGGCCGTGGTCATACAGTCCCGCCTGCTGTCGTTCGATCGTTCGATCGAGGAGGCGGCGCTCGATCTGGGGGCGACACCCTTGCGGACCTTCTTCGAGGTGACGCTGCCGATCATCGCACCGGCCGTGTTCTCGGGTTGGGTGCTCGCCTTCACCCTGTCTCTCGACGACCTGGTGATATCGAGCTTTACGACGGGTCCGGGCGCGACGACGTTGCCGATGAAGATTTATAGCCAGGTACGCCTGGGCGTCACGCCGGAGATCAATGCCGCGTGTACGATCCTGATCGGCTTCGTAACGGTCGGCGTGATCATCGCATCGATCACGACGAAGCGCCGTGAACTGCAGCGTCAACGCGACGAGCAGGCGGCTTTCGCCGGGCGTTGAAGCAATTTCCCGCGTTGGGAACCGTCTTCAGGGCCGAGTAGGCGAAGCAAGAAACTGAAGAGCTGTCGCCCAAGCCTTCCAGCGGTCTTGGGCGACAGCTGACTGTGAAAGTGCAAGTGCCGCGCGGCGAGGCCGATGCACTTGCACTCAGTTTGCCGGGCTTTGCAACAGCAGCGCCATCGGCGAGATGACCGGCGTTGGCCACGCACCGCCGACGAGGAAGTTGATCGCCGGCTTGACGACCGCCGCGTCCGGCAGGGCGCGTTCGACGAGCGAACCTGCCAGCGCAACGTTGCCATTGCGGTATGGAACCGTTCCCGACACCGCGAGGATCTTCTCCGGCGTCTCGAAGGACGCCCTGGTCAATTCCACGATGCCGCCGTCCACGTGGCCCTCAACGGTTGCCGTCGTGAATTCGAACGAGCCGCCGGCCGCGTCCTTCATGTTGAAGCGGGTGTTGCCTTGAGCCATCTGCTCGAAGGCGGGCTGGTCGAAATCCGCAATGGCGCCCTGGTCGAAGCTGAGCTTGAAGGTGCCGGTCAGGTCGGCCTTGTCGAACGGCTGCAGCCGTTCGGTGAAGAGGTCGATTTCGGCGCTTCCGCGCCCTGTCGGAACCGGCCCGGAGAGACCGGCCAGGCTGATGATTTTTCCGAGATCGACGTTTCTGAGTGACAGCCGGGCCTCGCCGCCTTGGATCATCTCCTGACCGCTGACCGCGATCCGGCCGTTGATGCTTCCGCCCAGCAGCGTCCCTTCGCCGATGTCGAGCGACGCCTGACCGTCCGTGGCGCGGATACCGGCGGCGAGATCCGTCAGCATCAGCGGTTCCAACGCAGCCTCCCTCGAGGAAAGGCGCAAGTCCAGGTTGATCGCGTCCACCACTGCCGCAGCATCTGGCGACGGCTGTTTGTCGCCAATCGCAGACGGCGCATAGGCGGCGACCATGGACAGCAGGTCGATCCGGTCGAGCGCCAGCGTTCCTCCGATCCTCGGGGACGCCCGTGGTGGGAGGCTGATATCGAGCACCCCGGTTGCATTTGAATCCTGTATTGCCAGCAAGAGATTGGCGATGTGCGCCGTGTGGCCGCTGGTCTTGACCGTTCCCTCAAGGGTGACCTGCCCCAATTGTCGTGCGGGTGGGAAGTTCATCCCGCGCCATGCAAGGAGATTTCCGAACGACGGGGTTTCTAGCCTGATCCGCCCCGTGGCGAAGGCGTCGCGCGAGAGATTTGCCACCCCCTCGAAATCGAACCTGAGAAGATCGGAGACGAGGGAAGTGCGCACGGTTGCGTTCTGCCCGTCGAGCAGATCTGCGGGTTCGTCTGCGGTCAGCCTCCAACTGGCGACCTGGCCATTGACGATCCCTTGCAGCTCGATATCGAGATCGGAATGGATCGTCGGCCACTCTATCGTACCTTCGACGTTCGCAATGCTGTAGTGCGCGGCTCGTGTCAGGTCGTCGACGACGATCGTGGCGTCGCGCAAGGCGAGCGTGCCGAAGTCGGGCACCATGTCGGCGTCGCCCGGCCCCCGGCGCGGGCCGGCGGTCCCGGTGCCCGGGTGCCAGTTCAGTTTGCCGCTTTCGTCCCGGCGAAAATGAACGGTGGGCCGAAAGAGTTCGATATCGCCCAGGTCGGGTTTGCCGAACAGCGAGCCGACAAGGCTGAAGTCGACGGAGATACGTTCAGCGGTCAGAAGATCCGGGCCTTCGGTGCCATCCGTGTCGAGGCTGCGCAGCTGTGCGCGCGTGAAGCCCATCTGGGGATGAGGCCAGAAGGTGAAGCTGGGTGTGCCGGAGAAGCTCAAGCGGGCACCCGTCCAGGCGGCAAGCTTGGCTTCGATTTCACGCTCCACCCGATCCGCTGAGACAATGCTCGGGCCGACAAGACGCAACACCAGCGCAAATGCCGCCATTGCCAGGAACAGCCGCAGCAGGTTTTTTGGAAGGAGAGGGTTGAAGCGAATCATCTCATCGACTGTCAATTGTCCATCGGCGGGCGCGCGCCCGTCCGCCCTCGGGATAGGCGTTCAGTGGCAGGAAATCAAATGCGGATGGGGATGAAGATGCCGCTTATGCACGCGCTTGAGGCCTTGCCGGCTTTATATTGCGAGGCGACATGATACAGACGTCACTGGAGTGGAGGAAGCAATGATCCAGGAAAAGCCGCTTTGGGAGCCGTCGCGCGAGGTGCTGGAGAAGAGCCCGATGGCGCTCTTCATGAAGGCCTGCGGGGCGCGGGCCGGCCGCAAGTTTGACGGATACGACGCATTTCACGCATGGTCGGTCGAGGACCGTGCGGCATTCTGGTCGGCCGTCTGGGACGATTGCCATGTCATTGGCGACCGCGGCGAGCGTGCACTCGTCGGCGATGACCGTATGTTGGATGCCCGCTTCTTTCCCGATGCCACGTTGAACTTTGCGGAAAACCTGCTTCGCAACACCGGCCGTGACGACGCGCTGATTTTCCGCGGCGAGGACAAGGTCGCCTATCGCTGGAGCTGGGATGAGTTGCATGCCCAGGTGTCGCGGCTGCAGCAGGCCTTTGCTGCAATGGGGATCGGGGTCGGCGACCGCATTGCGGCGATGATGCCGAACATGCCCGAAACCATCGCCTGCATGCTGGCCGCCGCGTCGATTGGCGCCATCTGGTCCTCCTGCTCTCCTGATTTCGGCGAGCAGGGCGTTCTCGATCGCTTCGGCCAGATCGCGCCGAAGCTGTTCATCGCCTGCGACGGCTACTGGTACAATGGCAAGCTTCAGGATGTCGGCGCCAAGATCAAGGCTGTGTCCGCAAAGCTGGGCGCACCGGTTCTCGTCGTTCCCTATGCTGGCGATGCCGTCGCCGCCGCGGCCTCGGTGGAGAACGGCAAGACGCTCGCCGATTTCGTCGCCCCCTATGCCGCAGCGCCCGTAACCTTCCGCCGCCTGCCGTTCGGCCACCCGCTCTATATCCTCTTTTCGTCCGGGACGACGGGCGTGCCCAAATGCATCGTCCATTCCGCCGGCGGCACCCTGCTGCAGCACCTGAAGGAACACCGCTACCACTGTGGCCTGACGGACGGCGAACGGCTTTTCTACTTCACCACCTGCGGCTGGATGATGTGGAACTGGCTGGTTTCCGGGCTTGGCGTCGGCGCTACGCTCTGCCTGTTCGACGGCTCACCCTTCTATCCGGACGGCAACGTTCTGTTCGACTATGCCGCAGACGAAGGCTTTGCGGTGTTCGGGACGTCGGCGAAGTACATCGACGCCGTGCGCAAGGCGGGGCTGACGCCGCGCACCAGCCATGACCTCTCGAGATTGCGCCTCCTGACGTCGACCGGTTCCCCGCTGTCGCCGGAGGGCTTCAGCTTTGTCTACGAAGGCATCAAGCCGGACGTCCAGCTCGCGTCGATTTCCGGCGGAACGGACATCGTTTCCTGCTTCGTGCTCGGCGTGCCGCTGAAGCCGGTCTGGCGCGGCGAGATTCAGGGGCCGGGGCTTGGTCTTGCCGTCGACGTCTGGGACGAGAACGGACAGCCGGTGCGCCAGGAGAAGGGCGAACTCGTCTGCACCAGGGCCTTCCCCTCCATGCCCGTGATGTTCTGGAACGATCCGGACGGAGCGAAGTACCGCGCGGCCTATTTCGAGCGCTTCGACAATGTCTGGTGCCACGGTGACTTCGCCGAATGGACCGCCCACGGCGGCATCGTCATCCATGGGCGTTCCGATGCGACCCTGAACCCGGGCGGCGTTCGCATCGGTACGGCCGAAATCTACAACCAGGTCGAGCAGATGGAAGAGGTGCTCGAGGCCCTTTGCATCGGCCAGGACTGGGAAGACGATGTGCGTGTCGTCCTGTTCGTCAGGCTGGCGCCCGGCATCGCGCTCGATGAGGCGTTGGCGAAGGCGATCAAGACCCGCATCCGCACCGGCGCCTCGCCGCGCCACGTGCCGGCGAAGATCGTTGCGGTTGCCGACATACCGCGCACGAAATCGGGCAAGATCGTCGAACTCGCCGTGCGCGAGGTCGTTCACGGGCGTCCGGTCAAGAACAAGGAGGCGCTGGCCAATCCGGAGGCTCTGGAACTCTTCGCCAACCTTGCCGCGCTCAGGGAGTGAAGGATTCACGGGCCAGCAAGCCTCTGACGGCGTTAACGATTTAGAGCTGGCCGGATTAACCAACTTCAACAAGATGTGAACGCAGCCGGCGGCTTGCAGGTTGGGAAGTAAGGATTTGTTAAGGCCCGGACGGCCATGGTCAACCTGACTTGAGCGCGTCCAATGTGAGGACGATTTCGGCGGCCCGGCCGCCCTCATGGCATGACGTCGTATCCTGACGCTTTAGTTGGACAGCATCTGATTGTTGCGGGCGGCCGAAAGGTCGCCCTCTTTTTTCAACCGCCTTTGTTCAGCGATCGCGACACCAGGAAGACCGGCACCAGGCCGGCGGCAACGATAATGATGGCCGCAACCGACGCATCCTCCACCTTGGCCCGCGACGCATCCTCGTAGACGAGTGTCGCAAGCGTATTGAAGTTGAAGGGGCGCAGCATGATCGTCGCCGACAGTTCCTTCATCGATTCGATGAAGACGAGCAGCGCCGCCGTCAGCGTCGCCGGCCGCATCATCGGCAGCAGAACGGTTCGCAATGTCTGGGCGCTTGTTCGTCCCAGGGTGCGCGCAGCCATGTCGAGGTGCGGCGACAGCTTGTGAAAGCCCGCATCGATCGTACCCTCGGCCATGGTGAGGAACCGAACGGTGCAGGCGTAGATGATGGCAAAGCCGCTGCCGGAAAGAAGCAGCCCCGTCGAGAAGCCGAACCAGTCACGCGTCAGGCCGGCGATACCGTTGTCGAGCCGGGCGAGCGGGATCAGTACGCCCATCGCCAGCACGGTTCCAGGAACGCCATAGCCAAATGAGGAGAGGCGTCCGGCGACCGTGGTGAACGGAGATCGGGCCGCGCGCGTCGCATAGGCGAGCAGGAAGGCGAGCAGGACCGCGACGCAGGCCGTCGAGAACGAGATCAACACGCTGTTCCAGAGCGCCGACAAAAGGCGCAGGGAGAGAAACTGGTCCAACCGCTTCAGCGCATAGGAGCCGAGCACGAGCACGGGTATGGCAAAGCCGAAGAGCGGCGGAAGCAGGCACGCCACCGTTGCGGCCCATCGCTTCCAGCCCCTCAAGGGGAGACGGACCTGGTCGGCGACCGCCGCCGTCGTCTTGCTGCTGGTGAAGCGTTGCCTGCGACGGGCGGCGCGCTCGACGAAGAGCAGGGCGACAACGAAGAGGAGCATGACGCAGGCGATCTGCGCCGCGCCAGCCAGGCTGCCGCGGTTGAGCCAGGTGTCGAAGATCGAGAAGGTGAGCGTCTGCACGCCGAGGTATTCGACCGCACCGATGTCGTTGAGGGTTTCCATCGCGACCAGCGTCAGGCCGACCATGATCGCCGGTCGTGCCATCGGGATCTGCACCTTGGTGAAGACCGCAAGCGGACCGGCCCCGAGCGTGCGCGCCACGTCGGCGGCGGCGCGTCCCTGCATCAGAAACATCGCCCGCGCGGCCAGGTAGATGTAGGGGTAAAGCACGCTGCCCAACACCAGCACGGCGCCGCCTGTCGTGCGGATTTCCGGAAACCAGTAGTCCCGGCGGGTCGTGAAGCCGAAGACGGCTCGCAATGCCGTCTGTACCGGACCGGTGTAGTCGAGGAATTCGCCGAAGGCGTAGGCCGAGAGATAGGAGGGAATGGCCAGCGGCAGAACGAGCAGCACCGAAAGCAACCGGCGCAGCGGAAATTCGCAGCTCGCCGTCAGCCAGGCAGTGATCACGCCAGTGATCGCCGTCGCGGCAGCAACGCCGGCAAGCAGCAGCAGCGTTCGCAGCGTCGCGCGCGGCAGGACGTTGTGGAACAGATGCGGCCAGTCACTTCCCGATCCGCTGGCCGCGATCAGAACGATCGCGATGATCGGCATGAGCACGATGAGGGAAGTGAAGAGGGCGGCGCCGACCAGTGTGCGATGTGCATTTGCACCTGGTCTGTTGCGATCGCTTCCAAGGGTGAGACGAGCAAATACTTGCAACGCTATTCTTCCTCGCGGCCTTTCTGCATGGACCATCCAGTCGCGCAGAGGTGGCTCGCCTGCGGCATCGTTGACCCCGGGGCGCTGCCTTGCTGGCGTTTCCTATAGAGGGTCGACTTGCCCCGTGCGTATTCCGAAGTAGCGCAATTGTTTCAAACTGCCAACACGCGCGGCGAGGGAAAGGTAACTTCGACGAGCGTGCCTTCGTTGGGGCTGGAACTGATGGCGAAGTTCGCACGGTTGGCGTCGACCATGGCCTTGGTCAGCGGCAGGCCGAGGCCGGTGCCGTCGCCGCGCTTGCGAGCGCCCGTCGTCACCTGCCGGAACGGCTTCATGGCCTGCTCCAGCTCGCTCCGCGTCATGCCGACGCCGGTATCGCGGATGCGCAGCACGACGCTGCCGTTGGCCTCGTAGGACGTCGACACGACGATCTGGCCTCCGGACGGCGTGAAGCGAATGGCGTTCGACAGGATGTTGAGGGCGATCTGCTTGATCGAGCGCAGGTCGGCCACGACCGGGGGCACGGCTGTCGACAGCGACGTGCGAATGATCACGCGCTGGCTGTTCGCCTGCGGCTGCACCAGCGAGACTGCTTCCGAAATGGTTTCGTTCAGGCCGACGGCGGTGAAGTCGAGCTCCATCTCGCCGGCCTCGATCTTGGAGATATCCAGCAGGTCGTTGACGATGTCGAGCACATATCGGCCGGACCGGCCGATATCGTTGGCGTATTCGATGTAGCGCGGGTGGCCGATCGGACCGAAACGCTCGTTCGCCATCATGTCGGAGAAGCCGATGATCGCGTTCAGGGGCGTGCGGATCTCGTGGCTGACCCGGGCCAGAAAATCGCTCTTGTGGGCGTTGGCGGTTTCAGCCGCCCGCTTGGCGTTGCGCAGCTCTTCCTCGGTGCGCTTCCATTGCGTGATGTCGCGAATGACGGCGCAGTAGCCGCTTTTCGAGGAAAGCCGCCCCATCGTCATGAACAGCGGAATGAAGCCGCCGGAGGATTCGCGGCCGATCACCTCACGCCCGTCGTTCAGCACGCTTGCCACCCCGTGGCCGGAAAGGCCCGCGAGATAGTCGAGCACCGCCCGTTGGCTCTCGTGCGCGAACAGCGCGGCGAAAGGCTTTTCGCGGATTTCCTCCTCGTCGTAGTTGAAGAGCGCACTGGCCGAACGGTTGATCGAGCGAATTTCGCCCTCATGGCCGACAATGACGACTCCATCTGTCGCGGTTTCAAGGATCGAGCGCAGCTCGGTTGCCTCGTCGCGCAGCGCCTCCAGTTCCTCCTGATCGATCATCTGGGCCGTCAATTCCGGCGTCTCGGTTGTGACAGCGTGCCCGGTGGCCGCCGCAGTCGCCGTCGGCATAATGGCCATCATCAATGCCGTGCCGCTCTCCCAGCGCACGGATTGCAGCCGGGCATTGACGGTCACGGTGCTCTCGCCGTCGGCGTGACGGAGCAACATCGTTCCGGAATGTTGCCGCTCGTTGGAGTCCGGCTGGTCGAGCAGAACGTCCAGGCCGCCTGCCTGCTCCAGCTCGGCCAACGATCCGAAGCCGGTGAGGCCAAGGAACTCCGGGTTCGCGTGGATCAGCCTGTCGCCGGCATGTATCAGCAGTGCGACAGGGAGAGCGTCGACGATTGCGACGGTCAGGCCATCCTCCATCGCGGTGCGCGGCGGCGCTATGGAGACGCTTTTTGTGGACAGATCATTCGCGTGCTCACCGACCTCGAGGCCCGGTATCTCATCCTGGTCGTCAACGGGAACACCAGTCGGTGCGGGAGATGCAGCATCGCTGTTGCGCCCGGTGGTGCGCGTGTCTGGCGCTTCTTCGGCTCCGTATGTGGTGGGCGTGGCCGGCTGCAGATCGGTTTGACCGGCGACCGGCATGTCCTCCGGCTTGCGCTTGCCGAAGGATTCCCCGAGCTGCCGGGCGATCTCCCGAAACGCTGCCTGCTCGCCACTTGAAAGACCACCGGCGCGGCCGCGCCGGCCCTCCAACTGGACAATCTTGTCCGATTGTTGCTGTGCTGGCGCTTCTACCAGCCGCAGCGCCGGCCGCTCGCCTCGAAACTCATCCTCCGGCTCAGCCGATACAGCGCCGGCCGCCCACCCCGTCGATGGCTCCTGCGTGTCGGCAGGTTCTTCTTCGAGCTCCTCCGCCAGCAGCTCGTCCAGCACGGATGGTGCAGGTGCAGGTGGTCGATCATCATCGTCCGGTTCTGCGAATGCCGGCAAAACCGCGCTGTCGGCTGGCGTTTCCGCCGGCTTGACGACCGCGAGCTCGGCTTCGACCGCCTGTGCCGTCGCCTCGGCGGCGCCCGACAGCTCGAGGCCGCGCGCATGTGGATCCGCGACGGCATCCGTGATCCGCACGATGCCGAAGCCGCGGAAACCATCGAATTCACGATCGCGCGAATAGGTCGGAAGCGCTGCGAGATCGACCGGCACCACCATGCTCGTGCCTTCGACCGGCCACTGAATGGTCTTGCCCGACCAGGTGTCGCGACGGCGCAGCAATTCGGCAATGGTGCCGTCCGTGTCGAAGTCGAAACGGCGCGCGACGTCGACAAAAGCTTGACCGACCACATCGGCGGAACGGGGGCCGACCGCCTGGGCAAACTCGCCGGAGATTTCGCTGAACTTGCCTTCGGCATCGATCTTCCAGACGAAGCGAGCAGGGCGGGCCGCGGGATTGAAGATGAACGGCGCTGCCTCTGGCACTGCCGGTTCAGGCGGCTGAGCCGGCGTCACGTCGAGCTTGTGATCCGCTGCAACGATCTCGGCATCGCTGTCTGCCGCCGCCCGTCTGGCTTCTGCTTGTGCGCTGTTGGAAGTCTCCGCCTCAACCTCGCGGCGGCCGGATTGCGCATCGCTTGCCGGCGGCTCTGATCGCATGGCGGTGGCGCCGATCGTCGGCGTCTCCTGGTCGCGCTGGGAAACCTCAGGCGCGGCCTCAACCGGGACGGTCTCGGTCGGGACTGTCTCGGCCGCGCGCGCGGATGCGCCGTCGCCGCTGCCCCATGAGGTCGACGGGGCTGAGGCGGCCGCATCCTGGTCCGCGTCGAGGTGTCCGAGAATCGTCTCAACCGCAAACAAGAGGTTGAGCTCGGGCGCGAGCGAAACGCGGCCGAGCGCTGCCGGCAGCAGCCCCTTGCCCGTGGGAACCGGTCGCTTCACCAGCCCGTCGCCCTCGCGGCGCGCGGCCTCGATCATCCGTCGGCGCGCGTCCTCGCTGATGCCGAGCGCTTCAAAGCCGGGAGAGGCGGCGACGATGGCGCCATCGCCATCGAGAACCGCCATATGGGTGTCGGGATCATCGAAGCCGGCAAGCATGGATGCGGCGCGAGCGGCCGCTGGCTCGTCCTTCGACGCGACCGGCGTGCTGAACAGGATCGCGTCTTGCCGACCCGCGAGCGCGATGCGTTCGACATGGGCATTGACAGGCAGGCCGCGAAAGCCGGAGCCGATGCGAAGCAGCAGGTTTCGACCAAGGCCCCGATGGGGAAGCTGACGCGCGGCAGCCGCAAGCTGGCGAAAGACGACGTCGGTGGGCACCGATGCATCGAGAAAATCATAGATTGAAGCATAGCCGAACAGGGCAGCACCACGCCCGTTCGCCCACAGCACGTTCTTCATGTCGACTGAAAACAGCACCACCGCTTCGCCACGGGCAAACGGCAGGCGCACCCGCTCGTGCACGGCGACATCGATAAAGGGGTACTGATGAGCGGACATCGGCAGCCTGTCATGGGTTCCCGGCGGCGGCTTCCACCGCACGCTTAATGCTTTATTAATAACGACCCGGTTTCGGCCGGTCCAGCGCCGCCCCCCATGCCCCCTGCTCTTTTGGCGGGCAGGGTTAACATTGTGCATCGCACAAATATGTTGCAATGCACAAAAAATCTTGCTATAGACCTCCCATCACGCAATTCGGTACCTCGTGACGAGGGCCACATCAAGGATGATTGAAATGGCTGCCAAGAAGACCGATGACGTATTTTCCATTGCCGCTTTCGACCCGGCTAAACTATCCGAGAGCTTCCGCGAGTTCGCTGAAAAGGGTGCGTCGCAATCTAAGGACGCCTACGCCAAGCTGAAGACCGCTGCAGAAGACGCAACGAAGGTCGTCGAGGCGACGTTCGAGAATGCCCAGGCCGGGACCGCAGAACTCGGCCGTACCGCCATCGAGGCGCTGCGCACCAATGCGGAAAGCTCGCTTTCGCACATGGAAGCGCTGCTCGGCGTGAAGTCCGTCTCCGAATTGTTCGAGCTCCAGACGGCGTTCCTGCGCAAGCAGGCCGAGGTCGTCGTCGAGCAGGCCAAGAGCATGCAGGAAGCCACCAGGAAGGTTGCCGAAAAGGTCGCCGAGCCGGGCAAGACGGCCGCCGAAAAGGCACTGAAGACCTTCAAGGCCGCCTGACCATCGTCGTTCATCTACCCTGCGTGCCGTTCGATCCGAGCGGGCCAGGACCAAAAAGGGCTGGACGCATCGTCCGGCCCTTTTTAATATGGAACGACCAACAAGGGGCTTGCAATCAGGGCGGCGTGCCCGTATGTGAGCCCCCAAGCGCGAAGCGCTTACAGTGCGGTTGTAGCTCAGTTGGTTAGAGCGCAGGTTTGTGGCACCTGAGGTCGTAGGTTCGATTCCCACCAACCGTACCATTCTCCTTCAAGGAAAATCAGCTGTTTGCAGGGCCTAGAGAAGCCCAAACCCTTCCAGAGTACCGTCTTTGCCGACACGCCATGCTGATCCGACGGGTCGTGGCTCATGTGCGCAGGTCATTTCGCGAGCCTGGCGAAGTGCGAGGTCTTGTTACAGACCGTTACAATTTTGCGAACACTTTGACGGACGGGTCATGCAAAGATTGCATGACGGTGGTGTATTCGGTTCCGTCATGCAGTGGGGAACGGAGCGATGAGCCATCACGCGGTCGCCGGGTATTCGATGCGCCTCACCCAAGGCGTCCCATTTGATTGTCAGCCGTCGCGGACCCTTTCGTCGCTCTTCCGTGAGAGACCGGTGGAAAAGTTCGCTGCGGGCGGCGCGATCTTCTGGGAAGGGGATCCGGCCAAACACATCTTCGAGGTCGTTGAAGGCACGCTGCGCGCGTTTCGGATTCTTGGCGACGGCCGGCGCGTCATCATGGGGTTTCTGCGCAAGGGGGACGTGCTCGGGGTCTCGGTCAGGGATCGATACCTCTACACGGTCGAGGCCATTACGCCCGTGGAACTGCGCCGCTTCGCCCGGCATCACTTCGAAGGCGAGAGCGCGCGCGACCCGCACCTGAAAGAGCAGCTCTTTTCCAGGCTTTGCGACGAGATGGCCGCTGCCCAGGACCAGATGGCCTTGATCTCGCGCCGGAGCGCCGATGAAAAGGTGGCCGGTTTCCTGCTGCTGATGGCGCGCACCCAAGGCCAGCACCCCTACATGGTGCTCGATTTGCCGATGACGCGGCTCGACATCGCCGACTATCTCAACATGACGATCGAAACCGTTTCGCGAACGATCACCAAGCTGGCCGGGAGCGGCGTCATCGCCACCGTCGGGCGCCACTCCATTGCCCTGCTCAAAGTGGACGCACTGGTCGCCTTGGCTGAAGGGGGAAGCAGCGCGACCGCACGATCCGTGAGGCACGCCAGAGCTTGAAGAACGAGACGGAGTTGCCGGTGGCATACCGGTCCCCTGGGTGACGGAATGCATATCCGGTCGGCGAACTCGCCCGTCCCGGGCACGCCGCCTTGCCATCGGATCTGTTTCAGAGATGTGCTTGGGTGGTACGTGATCTACTGCGATAGTGTTGCCGTGGTTGCCACCGGGCGTGGGATGTCGCAGATGAAGCAAGTGCCGCCAGAACCTGCTGCCGCCGGGACTTTCCGTTCGTATGCCGCACGTCTCGTTTCCCGCTCTGGACAGGAACGACCGGCCGCCACGTTTCTCTTCCTCTTCGCGGCCGCTCTCGTTTTGCCGCTTCTACTGTTGGCCTCTATTGTCGGCTGGACCTATGTCCAGGGCGAACGGACACGTACGGTGGAACGCGCGCAGTCCCGGGCGCGGGAGCTTTCGGTAGCAATCGACCACGAATTGAACCGGCCGCGACGTGCGCTGGAGGTGCTGGCCACCTCCGAGGTTTTGCGGCGCGGAGACCTGCAGGCGTTTCAGCCTACCGCATCTGCCATTGCGGACGCGCTAGCCATGACGATCGCAGTGCGCGCTGCCGGCGGACAAACCTTGCTCAGCACGGCTTTTCCCTCGGGAACAACGCCGCCCCAAGCGAAACCGGACGTCCTCGCATTCGATGCGCAGGTGATCCGGGAGAAGAAACCCGCCGTCACGAACGCGATCGCAGGGTCCGTGGGGAAGGGCCTGGTCGTCGAGGTGATCGTGCCGGTCTTGCGGGACGGCGCCGTCGTCTATCTGCTCGCGGCCGACCTGCCGGTCGAAAGCCTTCAGGCGGTGCTCGTGCGAGCGAACCTGGACGAGGGCTGGCTTGCAACCGTTCTGGACGCGAACGATACGATCGTGGCACGTTCGGCGGATCCGGAAGGTTTCATAGGCAAGAAAGCGCCTGAGGAGTGGCGGAAGCAGGCAACCGCAACCGGCGGCGCGGGGTGGAGCCTCGGTCTGCAGGACAACCAGGTCGTCGTCGCCTATGAACGCTCGTCCGCCCCCCGCTGGTTGACCGTGGTAAGTGTTCCGCCCGCGCTCATCAACGCGCCTCTGTGGCGCGCGCTTGCTTTTCCTCTCGCTGCCGGGATCCTGCTTCTTTTGGCCGCCGCGGCTCTCGCCGCCTGGGCCGGCGCGCATCTCATGCGGGCGGTAAAGGCGCTGCAGATCGCGGGGTTGGAGCTTGAGGAACCTGGACGCGTCTCGCCCGTGGCCACGCCGGTGCGCGAAATCAATGACGTCGGGCGTGTTCTTGCCAGGGCTGCTACCGCAGCGCAGCGGCGCGAAGCGCTTTTGCGCTCGATCCTGGCGACCGTACCAAGCGCAATGGTCGTTATCGACAGTCGCGGCAGGGTGCAGCTGTTTAGCGCCACGGCGGAGAAACTGTTTGGCTTCAAGGCCGACGAGGTTGTCGGCGAGAACATCCGCATGCTGATGCCCGAGCCGGATCGCAGCGCCCACGATGGCTACATCGAGCACTATCTCATGTCGGGCGAACGACGGATTCTGGGGACGGGACGCGTCGTTGTCGCTCAGCGCAAGGATGGCAGCAAGTTCCCCGTCGAGCTTTATGTCGGCGAGGCGAAGGTGGACGCAGAAAGGCTCTTTATCGGTTTCCTGCGGGACCAGACCGAGAAGTATCGCGTTGAACAGCAATTGCGGCAGACGCAAAAGATGGAGGCGATCGGGAAGCTGACGGGTGGCGTCGCCCATGATTTCAACAATCTGCTGACCGTCATCACCGGCAATCTTGAAATGCTCGGGGCCAAGGTTGACGATCGCTACCAGGCGCTTATCCGCGAGGCGCAGGAAGAGGCCGAGGTTGCCGCTTAACTCACCTCGAGCCTGCTTGCCTTTGGCCGGCGCATGCCACTGGATTCGCAGCTGGCCGACATTGGCGATTTGATTTCGGTAACAAGCGAACTCTTGCGCCGAACCCTCGGCGAGACGATCGTCGTCCGCACGAGCATCAGAAGCGGCTGTCGGGCGGTTGTCGACGCCGCGCAGCTGAAGAACGCGATCCTGAATCTGGCGATCAACGCCCGCGATGCCATGCCGAACGGTGGAACGCTGTCTCTCGAAGTGACGATGGCGGAGCTTGATAAGGACTACGCGCTTGGCCATCCGGAAGTTCGCCCGGGGCGTTATGTCCTGATCACAGTCACGGATACCGGGACGGGCATGACGAGGCATGTCAGGGAACATGCCTTCGAGCCATTTTTCACCACGAAGCCGCAGGGATCCGGCACCGGCCTGGGCCTGAGCTCGGTCTATGGGTTCGTGAAGCAGTCCGGCGGACACGTCGCCCTTTACAGCGAGGCGACGCAGGGAACCACTGTCCGGATCTACCTGCCGCTGGTCGCAGAAGAGAGCGACCGGCCGCAGGCCGATGCGGCCGAGCCGGGCCTGCCAAAGGGCAACGGCCAACTCGTGCTTGCGGTGGAAGACGACGAGGGCGTGCGGCGCGTGACCGTGTCGAGGCTGATGCAACTTGGCTACAACGTCGTGGAAGCGGCGAGCGGTCCGGAGGCGCTCGCCGTTTTGCAACGCACGCCCGACGTCGGGCTTGTCATTACGGACATGGTGATGCCGGGCGGCATGACTGGTGCCGATCTGGCCGCTGCAACACGTGAACGGTTCCCCAACCTTCCCGTGCTTTTTACCTCAGGCTATGCCGGACCGGAGATTTCGGAGCATACCAATCTGCGGCTCGGCGACTGGCTGCGCAAACCCTACACGCTCGCCGAAATGGCCATGGCACTCCATCGGATGTTCAACCGTTCCGCTTGTTGACCCGAATGGCCCGGCCCCGAATGCCGCGTTACCGGGCAGGCGCTTTTTACGGCATAGTAATGAATGAACTTTTCCGCTCTGGGGGGCATTCCCGCAGATCCATGGACATCGAGCGACGCCATTGTCAGGGGAAGTGCGGCCATGAGTGATGCAAGCTCGCAGCAGGGCCGCAAGGACAACGACACGCGCGCCAGCGCTCCAGAAGCCGTGTCCGAATTGCCCCACGTCAAAATCGCCGAAATCGGCATGATCACCGGTTGGCTCTCCGGCCTCCTGGTGCTCGGTGTCTTCATCAGCTTCATGCTTCATTTTGGCGATGTCACGGTTTTCTTGACGACATTGAGATCCGTCGACCCGGTGTGGCTTGCCGCGATGCTTGCATGCCAGGGCGCAACCTATTCCTGCGCCGCAGCGGTGTGGTTCAGGGTCCTTTCACGTGCAAAGTTCAGGCTGGCGTTCTCAAGCCTCTTCAGGCTCGCGATCGTCCAACTATTCGCAAATCAGGCACTCCCTTCAGGTGGTTTGAGTGGCACCGCAATGGTCGCTCGCGGCTTGGCGCGGCATGGGGTGGTCGCTTCGCTGGTTACGACGGCCGTCCTGGTGGAGTGGTTTTCGTACTACGCGAGCTACCTGACGGTTACCCTTCTGGCGTTCGTGAAACTCGTGAACAGCGGGGATGCCGGCGTAGCCTGGATTCCGCTTGCGACCGCCTTTGTGGTGGTTCTCATCGCCTTGGTGGCTGCCGCCTTTTTGTTGATACGACGGCAGGGGCGGATTGTTCCGAAATTCGCACTGGGGTGGCAGGCGGCCGCGAAACTGGCGGCGCTTCTCAGCAGTGCGCGGACCGATATGCTGCGCAACGGAAGCCTCCTCCTCGAAGCGACAGTGCTGCAAGCCTGCATCTTCCTGCTGGATACGGCGACGCTGTGGGTCGCCGCGCGCTCGATCGGTCTCGAGATCGACCCTGCAAGCGCCTTCGTCAGCTTTGTCCTGGCCTCCGTGGTGGCCACGCTTTCTCCGATCCCGCTGGGGCTCGGCACCTTCGAAGCGACATGCACCGGCCTTCTCCACGTCATGGGCAGCAGCATAGAGGCCAGTCTCGCCGCCACGCTCATCCTGCGCGGCTTCACGCTCTGGTTGCCGATGCTGCCGGGGCTCTGGTTGATGCGGAGGGAAATGAAGGTAGCGGCGTCCTCGATACCGGGGAAAGCGGGCCGAGACACGACCGCGACATAGTCCTCGTGGGCGAGCGGTTCGGGTCGTAGCGTGGCAGGCGACGCAAAGGATGCGGCCGCGGTCGCGGTTTGACCGGCGTCAATGTCCGGGTCTGCAAAAAGAGGTCAGATTTCTCCCTGTCAGGTATGTGACTTCCGAGCCTTGAGATTTGCACGGAAGGAGCCCGTGAACGGCAACGCATAATTGAGAAGGAGTTCATGTCATGAACGAGACCGCTTCGAAAATGCCTGTCCAGAAGGAAAACAAGCCGGCCGTGCAAAGGGAGGGCTTCTGGTCGCCGATGGACCATCTGCGTAACGAGATCGAAAGCCTGTTCGATGACTTTCGCTTCCCGACGCGGCACTTCCCGTTTCGCCGGTCGCGACTTGCTCTCGATACGCCGTGGATGAGATCGCAATCTTGGCCAGTCGCGCCGGCGGTCGACTTCGTCGAGCGTGAAAAGGACTACGAAATCTCGGCTGAGTTGCCCGGCCTGGACGAGAAAGATGTCGAGGTGAAGCTGGCGAACGGAATCTTGACCATCAAGGGCGAAAAACAGGAGCAAAAGGAAGAGCGCGAAAAGGACTACTATCTGTCCGAGCGCCTCTACGGTTCGTTCCAGCGCACCTTCCAGATGCCCGATGGCGTTGACGCTGCGAAAATCGAGGCGACCTTCGCCAATGGCGTGCTGAAAGTGACGCTGCCGAAAACCAAGGAGGCGCAACAGAGCGAGACGAAGATCGCCGTGAAGAAAACGGCCTGATCAGCGACCTCTAAAGCCAGTGCGCACCGTCCCTTTGGCGGTGCGCCTCCGCATCATCCACTCTTGCTTGGCAGGACGTCGTTTCGGCGCTTCTGATCGCGTGACCACCTCACCCCGCGATGCGGCTGGCCACACGGCTCAAAACCGTTTGAACGGCGTGAGAAGGCGCGAGCATGATGTTTAATGCTATACTGCTGCACAAAGCGTGAGCAGTATAGAGGTGCGCGGTGTCCCAATTCGTGCCCGAACACATACTCGTCGTTGATGACGATCCGCGGATAAGGCAGATGCTGGCCCGATACTTCGAGGAAGAGGGTTATCGCGTGAGCGTTGCCGGAGACGGTCAGGCGATGCACGACCACCTGCGCAAAAGCCCCGCAGACGTCATCCTGCTCGATCTGGTCCTGCCCCGCGAAGACGGCCTGGCACTGATGCGCGACCTGCGGGTGCACTCGGACGTTCCCATCCTCATGCTGACGGGGCGCAATGACCTCATCGACCGTGTTATCGGGCTCGAGATGGGTGCCGACGACTACATCACCAAACCCTTTCATCTCCGCGAGGTCCTGGCACGCGTGAGGACGGCACTTCGGCGCCGGCGGCCAACCGCTGCCGGCGCCGAACAACCGATGACTGAAATCTACTGCTTCGACGGCCTTCGCCTCGACGCCGCACGTCGCCAATTGCTGTCGCGTGATGGGACGCTGATCGAACTGACGAGCGGAGAGTTCGATATGCTATGTGTGCTTGTCAGGCATGCAGGCAGAGTCCTGTCCCGCGAGATGCTGATGGATCTGACGCGGGGGCGCGCTCTGGAAGCCTTTGACAGAACCATCGATGCGCAGATTGCCCGGCTGCGCCGCAAGATCGAGGCCGATCCGGGCCATCCAACCATCATCAAATCCGTCAGAGGCGTGGGCTACGTGTTCACTGCAAAAATCGTGCGAATGGATGACTGATATTCGCAGCACCGCAAGCGGGAAAAAGGGTTCGCGCCGCAGAGGCGGCGCGGCTGGACCGCGGAAGTCCGGAGGCAGAAAGCGGTCGCGGTGGGCCGCTCGGTCAAATATTGCGCCGGCGGCCTTCCAGCAGGTCGAGAACGGAGTTCGCCGCCTCGATGACGTTGGTGCCGGGGCCGAAGACGGCGGCGACGCCGTGGTCTTCCAGGAACCGGTAGTCCTGCCGCGGGATGACGCCGCCGCAGACGACGATGACCTCGCCGCCGCCCTTCTTTTTCAGGTCGTCGACCAGTTGCGGCAGCAGCGTCTTGTGGCCGGCGGCCAGTGAAGAAACGCCGATGACGTTGACCTCCTCGGATAGCGCCAGGTCGACGGCCTCCTCCGGCGTCTGGAACAGCGGCCCGGCGAGCACGTCGAAGCCGATGTCGCCGAAGGCGGACGCGATCACCTTGGCGCCGCGGTCGTGGCCGTCTTGGCCGAGCTTGGCGACCATGATCTTCGGCTTGTGGCCGAGCTTGTCGGAAATGCCTGAGATGCGTGATTTCAGGACCTCCAGCTCCGGCTCGTCGCGATAGGCCTCGCCATAGACGTCCCGGATTACCTTCGGCGTCGCGGCGTGATCGCCGAAGGCCTCGCGCATCGCATCGGAAATCTCGCCGACGGTGGCCCGCGCCCGCGCCGCCTCCACGGCTGCCTCCAGCAGGTTGCCCTTGCCGCTGCGGGCGACCTCGGCCAGGACCGCGAGGGTCTCGCGCGCCCTGGCGCCGTCGCGCCGGCGCTTCGTCTCCTCGATGCGCCTGATCTGGGCGGCGCGGACGGCGGAATTGTCGATCTCCAGGATGTCGATCGGCTGCTCGTCCTCGAGACGGTACTTGTTGACGCCGACGATCACCTCGTCGCCCTTGTCGATTGCCGCCTGCCGCCGCGCCGCCGCCTCCTCGATCATCCGCTTCGGCAGGCCCTCGTTGACCGCCTTGGTCATGCCGCCGAGTTTTTCGACCTCCTCGATCAGCGCCCAGGCCTGCTTGGCAAGCTCGTCGGTCAGGCTCTCGACATAATAGGAGCCGGCGAGCGGATCGACGACCTTGGTCACGCCCGTCTCGTGCTGCAGGATCAGCTGGGTGTTCCGGGCGATGCGGGCGGAAAACTCCGTCGGCAGCGCGATCGCCTCGTCGAAGGAGTTGGTGTGCAGCGACTGTGTGCCACCAAGGGCCGCCGACATCGCCTCGAAGGCGGTGCGGATGATGTTGTTGTAGGGATCCTGCTCCTGCAGCGACACGCCCGAGGTCTGGCAGTGGGTGCGCAGCATCAGCGATGAGGCCTTCTTCGGCTCGAACTCCTGCATGATGCGGGTCCAGAGCAGCCGCGCCGCGCGCAATTTCGCCGCCTCCATGAAGAAGTTCATGCCGATGGCGAAGAAGAAGGAGAGGCGGCCGGCGAAATCGTCGACGTTCAGCCCCTTGGCAAGCGCCGCGCGCACATATTCGCGCCCGTCGGCCAGCGTGAAGGCCAGTTCCTGCACCAGCGTCGCGCCGGCCTCCTGCATGTGATAGCCGGAGATCGAGATCGAATTGAACTTCGGCATCTCCTTCGCCGTGTACGCGATGATGTCGGCGACGATCCGCATCGAAGGCTCGGGCGGGTAGATGTAGGTATTGCGGACCATGAACTCTTTCAGAATGTCGTTCTGGATGGTCCCGGAGAGCTCGGCGCGGGAAACGCCCTGTTCCTCGCCGGCGACGATGAAGCTGGCGAGGATCGGGATGACCGCGCCGTTCATCGTCATGGAGACCGACATCTCGTTCAGCGGGATGCCGTCGAAGAGGATCTTCATGTCCTCGACCGAATCGATCGCCACGCCCGCCTTGCCGACGTCGCCGACGACGCGCGGATGGTCGCTGTCATAGCCGCGATGGGTGGCGAGGTCGAAGGCGACCGACAGGCCCTTCTGCCCGGCGGCGAGGTTCTTGCGGTAGAACGCGTTCGATTCCTCGGCGGTCGAGAAGCCGGCATACTGCCGGATTGTCCAGGGTCGGCCGGCATACATGGTCGCGCGCGGCCCGCGCACGAACGGCGCCATGCCGGGCAGTGAGGCGAGGTGATCGATGCCCTTCAGATCTTCGGCCGTATAGAGCGGCTTGACGTCGATGCCCTCCGGCGTGTGCCAGGTCAGCGTCTCCGGCGAGGCCTTCAGCTCCTTCTCGGCCAGCGCTTCCCAGTCCTTGATGGTCTTATCGGTCATCGTTCTGCTCCGATTTCAGTTCCTGCGGGGCAATCGCGGGGCATGTCGAGGTTGCGTCGGTCCCTCGTCCGCCTGCCGGAATCCTCTCCCGCTTGCGAGGAGAGGGCCAAGGTGAGGGGCAACCTGCCAACAGCAGTCTACACCCTCTATTCGAACTCCATGATGATCTCGTCGACGGCGAGGCTGGCGCCGACCGAGACCGGCACCCGCTTGACCACCGCCTTCTTCTCGGCGCGCAGGATGTTCTCCATCTTCATCGCCTCGACGGTGGCAAGCGCCTGTCCCGCCTCGACCGTGTCGCCTTCGGAGACCGCGATCGCCGTGATCAAGCCCGGCATCGGGCAGAGCAGCATCTTCGAGGTGTCCGGCGGCAGCTTCACCGGCATCAGCTTAGCAAGCTCGGCGACGCGCGGTTCGCGCACGCGGGCGATCACGTCGATGCCCTGCCAGCGCAGCCGCAGCGCATGGCCGGTCTTACTGACCTTCACGCCCATCGGCAGATCATTGAAGAAGAAGGTCGCATGCGTCTGGCCCGGCAGCCAGTCGCTCCTGATCGCCACCGTCTCGCCGTCGGAAAACGTGATCCGCGAGGCATCGCCTTCCTGCGCCAGCGTCACGTCGACGCTGTCACGCCCGAAGGCGACGACCCAATCCGCGCCGATGCGGCGACGATGGTTGCCGATGGTTCCGGAAATCTTCGTCGCGCGCCGCTGCAGGCGGTCGTTGATCAGCGCCGCCACCGCCGCGATCTTCCGCGCCGCCGCCGCGTCCGGCTCCACGCCGTGGAAGCCGTCCGGAAATTCCTCGGCGATGAAGGCGGTCGTCAGATGCCCTTCGCGGAACCGCGCGTTGCCCATTACCGCCGACAGGAAGGGCAGGTTGTGGCCGATACCCTCGACCTCGAAGTCGTCCAGCGCCCGGCCCATCGCGTCGATGGCGGCGGTCCGGTCTGGGCCCCAGGTGCAGAGCTTGGCGACCATCGGGTCGTAATACATCGAGATCTCGCCGCCCTCGTAGACGCCGGTATCGTTGCGCACGATCGTGCCGTCATCATGCCTGCCCTCCGCCGGCGGGCGATAACGCGTCAGCCGGCCGATCGAGGGCAGGAAGTTGCGGTAGGGATCCTCGGCGTAGAGCCGGCTCTCGATCGCCCAGCCGGTGAGCTTCACATCCTTCTGGCCGAAGGCGAGCTTCTCGCCGGCGGCGACCCGGATCATCTGCTCGACGAGGTCGATGCCGGTGATCAGTTCTGTCACCGGGTGCTCGACCTGCAGGCGGGTGTTCATCTCGAGGAAATAGAAGTTGCGGTCGCCGTCGACGATGAATTCGACGGTGCCGGCCGAATGGTAGCCGACCGCCCTGGCCAGCGCGACCGCCTGTTCGCCCATGGCGTGGCGCGTCGCTTCGTCGAGGAAGGGCGAGGGGGCCTCCTCAATCACCTTCTGGTTTCGCCGCTGGATCGAGCATTCGCGCTCGCCGAGATAGAGCGTCGTGCCGTGCTTGTCGCCGAGCACCTGGATCTCGATGTGGCGAGGCTGGGTGACGAATTTCTCGATGAAGATGCGGTCGTCGCCAAACGAGCTCTTCGCCTCGTTCTTCGAGGACTGGAAGCCCTCGCGCGCCTCCTGGTCGTTCCAGGCTATCCGCATGCCCTTGCCGCCGCCGCCGCCGGCCGACGCCTTGATCATCACCGGATAACCGATGGCGGAGGCGATCTTCACCGCCTCCTCGGCGTCCTCGATCAGGCCCATGTGGCCGGGCACCGTGTTGACGCCGGCTTCGGCTGCGATCTTCTTGGAGGTGATCTTGTCACCCATCGCCTGGATCGCGCCGACCGGCGGGCCAATGAAGGCGATGCCTTCCTTCTCCAGCGCTTCGGCAAAGGCGGCGTTCTCCGACAGGAAGCCGTAGCCGGGGTGGACGGCGTCGGCGCCGGTCTGGCGGATCGCCTCGAGGATCCTGTCGATGACGATGTAGGACTGGCTGGACGGCGCCGGGCCGATATGCACCGCCTCGTCCGCCATCTGCACGTGCAGCGCGTCACGGTCGGCGTCCGAATAGACGGCAACGTTGGGGATGCCGAGCTTCCTTGCCGTCTTGATGACGCGGCAGGCGATCTCGCCTCGGTTGGCAATCAGGATTTTCTTGAACGGCAAGGCTAGATCTCCATCACGTCTTCAAACGATTCCGGGAAGGAGGCCCGCGCCACCTTCTCGTCAATGACCAGCAATGCCTGGTAGGAGGTCGGGTCGAAGTCCTTTTCCGCCGCCACCACCTCGCGGCCGAAGAGCAGGTTGAGCCGGGCCGCATCGAGATTGCCGCGCTCGAACGGTTCCGCACCGAAGTGATGCCAGAGCGCATGCAGGAAGGCTGCATCGATCCTGTGCTCGGCCGAGCCAGGCCGCGCGCGACGAGGCAGGGCCTTGATCGGTGTGACGCCTTTCGGGTTGGCGCGGCGGATGGTGAACTGCACACCGGTCCCCGGCATGCCGGAAGGGAAACCGCGGTGCTTTGTCATGTCGGGAAGATTGGCCATGGGGTCTGGTCTTCCCTTACAACGGTATCGTGTCGTGCTTGCGCCAGCGGGTATCGACCTGCTTGTTGCGCAGCGCCGCAAAGGCCCGGGTAATGCGCTTGCGCGACGAATGCGGCATGATCACCTCGTCGATGAAGCCGCGCTCGGCGGCGACGAAGGGATTGGCGAAGCGCTCCTCGTATTCGGCGGTGCGGGCGGCGATCTTTTCAGGATTGCCGAGCTCCGAGCGGTAGAGGATCTCGGTCGCGCCCTTGGCGCCCATCACGGCGATCTCGGCGGTCGGCCAGGCATAGTTGACGTCGGCGCCGATATGCTTCGAGGCCATCACGTCATAGGCGCCGCCATAGGCCTTGCGGGTGATCAGCGTCACCATCGGCACGGTCGCCTGGCTGTAGGCGAACAGCAGCTTGGCGCCGTGCTTGATGACGCCGCCATACTCCTGCGCGGTGCCCGGCAGGAAGCCCGGCACGTCGACCAGCGTCAAAAGCGGGATGTTGAAGGCGTCGCAGAAGCGCACGAACCTGGCTGCCTTGCGGGAACTGTCGATGTCGAGGCAGCCGGCCAGCACCATTGGCTGGTTGGCGACGACGCCGACCGTCTGGCCTTCCAGGCGGATGAAGCCGGTGATGATGTTCCTGGCGAAATTCTCCTGCAGCTCGAAAAAGTCGCCCTCGTCGGCGATCGCCAGGATCAGCTCCTTCATGTCGTAGGGCTTGTTGGAGCTGTCGGGGATCAGCGAATCGAGCCGGGCCTCCAGGCGTGCCGGATCGTCGTGGAACGGTCGCACCGGCGGCTTCTCGCGATTGTTGAGCGGCAGGAAGTCGAACAAGAGCCGCACGTGCTCCAGCGTCTCGATGTCGTTCTCGTAGGCCGCGTCGGCGACGGAGGACTTCTTCGTGTGCGTGCCGGCGCCGCCAAGCTCCTCGGCGGTGACGATCTCGTTCGTCACCGTCTTCACCACGTCCGGGCCGGTGACGAACATGTAGGACGAGTCGCGCACCATGAAGATGAAGTCGGTCATCGCCGGCGAATAGACCGCACCGCCGGCGCAGGGTCCCATGATGACGGAGATCTGCGGGATGACACCGGAGGCTTCGGCGTTGCGGCGGAAAACCTCCGCATAGCCGGCGAGCGAGGCGACGCCTTCCTGGATGCGCGCGCCGCCACTGTCGTTCAGCCCGATCACCGGGGCGCCGTTACGCACGGCCATATCCATGATCTTGCAGATTTTTTGCGCATGCGTTTCGGACAGCGAGCCGCCGAGCACAGTGAAATCCTGGGAGAAGACATAGACCTGGCGGCCGTTGATCGTGCCCCAGCCGGTGACGACGCCGTCGCCGGCAATCTTCTGCTCGGCCATGCCGAAGTCCACCGCCCGGTGGGTGACATACATGTCATACTCTTCGAACGAGCCAGGATCGAGCAGCACTTCGAGGCGTTCGCGCGCCGTCAGTTTGCCCTTGCCGTGCTGGGCGTCGATGCGCTTCTGGCCGCCGCCGAGATAGGCCTCGTCGCGGCGGGCCTGTAACTGTTCGAGTATGGGGCGCATTTTCACTCCCTTGAAACCTGTATCCGGGCGCCATTATGCCGTTCTTTCGCGCTTGAAAACAGTTGAAGATGTGCAAATGTAGAATTATGAAAAAGCAAATCTGAAAATGCAAATTTGCAAACACCCCTGAGCAAGCATGGCGATCGGCAAACTCTTCATCGGGCGCAAGGTGCGCGACCTGCGGCTGGCGAGCGGCATGACGCAGAGTCAGTTCGCCGAGCGCATCGGCATCTCCACCAGCTATCTCAACCAGATCGAGAACAACCAGCGCCCGGTTTCCGCCGCCGTGCTGCTGGCGCTGGCCGACAAGTTTCGCCTCAATATCGCGGAACTCTCCGTCGGGGAGAATGACCGGCTGCTGTCCGCGCTCTCCGAGGCGCTGACCGATCCCCTGTTCGAGACGTATTCGCCGAGCCTGCAGGAGCTGAAGCTCGTCACCCAGAACGCGCCCGGCCTGGCGCATGCGCTGATCGCCTGCCACGAGGCCTATCGCCGCAACAGCGAGCGGCTGGCAAGTTTTGATGCCACGCTCGGGCGCGCCGGCGGTCCGGCCGAGACGACGCCGTACGAGGAGGTGCGAGACTTCTTCCATTTCGTCGACAACTATATCCACGAGATCGACGGGATCGCCGAACGGTTGGCCGGCGAGCTCGGCATCGGCGGCGGCGACAACCAGTCGGCATTGACGGAGCATCTGGAGAAGCATTTTGGCGTGCGGGTGGCGCGGGGTGCGGCCGGCGACGACGCAATCCGCCGGTATGACCCGGACGCGCGCGTGCTGACGATCAATCCCTATGCCACGGCGCCGACGCGCGATTTTCAGCTGGCGCTGCAGATCGCCCAATTGCAGGCTTCGCGAGAGATCGATGCAGTGGCGCAAGCGGCGGGTTTCCGTTCGGAGGAGGCGCTGGAGATCTGCCGCATGGGGCTGCAGAACTACTTCGCCGGCGCCCTGCTGCTGCCGTACGGCACGTTCCTGGAGGCAGCGCAAGCGCTACGGCACGATCTGGAGCTGCTCGCCGCCCGCTTCGGCGCTTCGATCGAGCAGGTCTGTCATCGTCTCAGCACGCTGCAGCGGCCCGGCCGCAAGGGCGTGCCGATCTTCTTTGCCCGCATCGACCGCGCCGGCAACATCACCAAGCGCCACAGCGCGGCAAAATTCCAGTTCGCCCGCTTCGGTGCCGCCTGTCCGCTGTGGAACGCGCACGAGGCCTTCGAGCGGCCCGGCCGCATCCTGCGCCAGCTCGCCGAGACGCCGGACGGCGTGCGCTATCTCTGTCTGGCCACCCATGCCTCGAAGGGCAGCGGCGGCTTTCGGGCGGCAAGGCCGGAATACGCGCTCGCGCTCGGCTGCGAGATTTCCTATGCGCCTGCTTTCGTCTATGCCGACAACATGGACCTGGAAAACGCCGAGGCGTTCGATCCGATCGGCATCTCCTGCCGGATCTGCGAGCGCGCCAACTGCGCCAGCCGCGCCGTTCCGCCCTTCAAGCGCCGCCTGCACGTCGACCATCACCTGCGGCGGATCGTTCCCTACGGGCTGGAGGGCTGACGGGGCAGGGGAGGACCGAGCGAGCTGTGCTCCGGGGATGGCACCAAACGCCCGGCACGGACCGACCCGATCGGTCTGGCAAGAACGAGCCATTCGCCTATCGGACGGCGATAAGGAGACCGCGCTTGCTTTCGCCCTGCCCGCGGCCGGGCAAACCAGACCAGGAGGCGGGCTCGGGGCTGGCGACGCGAACGAAACCGCAGTGCTTTTCGCGCGCCGTCGCCATCACGAAACCGAGAAGCGCGTCGCAGACGCCGGGCGTGTCGGCGGCGCTGACAACGACAAAGACCGGGACGTCGAGAACGCGGCCATAGAGTTCGCTGATCCTGGCACGCAGGATGCCGACCGCGGTGACATAGCCGAGCGGATTCTCCACCGTCACGACGGTCTCGCAGTTTGGATCTTGCACCTTTGCGATGGCGGAGGAACAGAATTCACGCCACTCCTCCAGGTCGACATCGTAGCCGACAGCCTCGATCAGGCAGTAGGCGCGATCGACCTGATCGTAGCGGATCGAACCGACCGAATACGCGGCGCCCATGGGTTTCCTCCGGTCCACCTTCGATCGCCCGGAAGCAGCCGATAACCGCAACGATCTTCCATGCCCGCACAACGCGTGTCATTGATGCCCGTCAAGACAGATCGGACGCATTGTGCGTGGATTGACGCGGGTCAAATCCCGTCGGACAAAAGCGTGCATTCTTCGAGTTGCCATCTCCGCACAGTGGAACCGCGCAAATGACCGATGAACCCATAATCCGCTTCCACGGTGCCGCCGGAACAGTCACGGGTTCTTGCCAGCTCGTTGAATTCGGTGGCAGCAAGATCCTTGTCGACTGCGGACTTTTCCAGGGCTCGAAGACGGAGAAGGAGCTGAACTACCGGCGCTTTCCATTCGAGCCCAACCAGATCGACGCCGTCATCCTCACGCATGCGCATATCGATCATTCGGGCTTGCTGCCGAAGCTGGCCAGACTCGGCTATGAGGGCCCGATCTTCGCGACACCGGCAACGGTCGACCTTTGCACGGTCATGCTGCCGGATTCCGCTCACATCCAGGAGAGCGAGGTCGAGCAGCTCAATCGCCGCAACCTGCATCGCGGCCGGCATCCGGTGACGCCGATATACACGGCGCGCGATGCCGCCGCGGCCATCACCCTGCTCCGACCGGTGCAGCTTGGTGCCTGGCAGCAGGCGGTCGAGGGGATCCGCTTCCGGTTCTGGAACGCCGGACACCTCCTTGGTTCGGCGTCAATCGAGATGGAGATCGGCGATCCGGTGTCGCCGCTTCGGGTTCTGTTTTCGGGGGATATCGGTCCGCGCCACAAGTTGTTGCAGTTCGATGCAACGGCGCCGACGGGTTGGGACTATGTCGTCTGCGAGAGCACTTATGGCGACGTCGAGCGCGAAGCCGTGACCGACGATCAGCGGCGCGGCATATTGCGGGCCGAGGTCAAGGCGGCAACCCATCCGAACGGTGCCCTGATCATCCCCTCCTTCGCCGTGGAGCGCACGCAGGAGCTGCTGACCGATCTCGTCCACCTCATGGAGACGGGCGCGATCGAGAAATCGCCCATCATCATCGACTCGCCCCTGGCAACGCGTGCCAGCGAGATATTCCAGAAACATGCGCGCGAGCTCGAAAACGGGGATCTGTTGGCGAGGGCCCTGCGGGCAAGAAACGTGCGTTTCACGGAGACGACCGAACAGTCCAAGGCAATCGACAACATCAGGGGCTTTCATATCGTCATCGCGGCGAGCGGAATGTGCGAAGCCGGTCGCATCCGGCATCGCTTGAAAAACTGGCTCTGGCGGGACGAGGGAACCGTGCTGCTCGTCGGTTATCAGGCTGCCGGCACGCTGGGGCGCATTCTCGAAGACGGCGCCTCGGCGGTTCGCATCCAGGGCGAGGACATCCGCGTGCGGGCGCGCATCCGGAAGCTGGACATCTATAGCGGCCACGCCGACGCGGCGGAACTGGCCGGATGGGTGCAGGCCCGCCAGCCGATCAGGAATGGTGTGTTCCTCGTCCACGGAGAGGAAGATGCGCTTGCGGGTCTCACGCAACGGCTTTCCGCGTTCCTGCCGGAGGATCGGCTGATTAAGCCGCGTCTGGATGCTGCCTATCGTTTGGGGTTGCAGGGAGCGCTCGCGATTTCCGAGGCGCCGCCGCCGCGCATTGATCCTTCCCGGACCGGACGGCGGGATTGGCACAACGAATTCCAGTCGCTTGTCCTCGACTTGCAGGACGAACTGGCCAAGGCCGCCGACGACAAGGCCCGGGGCGTTGTCATCCGCAAGTTGCGACGTGCCTTGCTTGAAGACGCATGAGGCGGGCTGAGGTTCTGCGCGGTCTCATTCACCCGATTCAGCTGCCATTCTGCCCGTGACCTCGTGCACTTCGATAAAGAAGAACACGGGCTTTCCGTCAGCGGCGTGCGGCCGCGGCTGGTATCCACCAGGTTCCCACCAATTCGTTCGACTTTGCAGAAGTGACCATGCCCGCATGTGGCCGTCGTGATGGCCTTTGATGTCCGGCACTTCGTGGTAATGCCCGTTTGCGACAACGCTCTTCCAGTGATGGGCATCTTCAACCCTGTCAGCTTGAACGCACACTTCCGGGTTTTGACGCATCCAGAGAATTTTCTGCCCGAGCATTGAGAAGCTGTAGATTCGATGCCCTGCCAAAACATATTGAATCGGAACGACATAGGCCTTTCCGGCATGGGTGCATGCAAGCCGAGCCACGTGTTCCTGTGCCAGCAACGCGAAGCACTGATCAGGGGTCATCTCTTGAACGAACATTATACTCACCTCATTCCCGGAGCCGCCAATGTTGGCCGTAATTGTCACTGAGGAGCGTTTTTTGCAGTGCGGTCCTCGTCGCGGGTAACCCTCCCGTCGACCAGTTCGATCAGTCGCGAGCAGCGACTGGCGAGATCGTGATTGTGGGTGACGATCAGAAAGGTCGTTCCATGATTGCGGTTGAACCTTTGCATCAGGTCGAAGACGTCGTTGGCCGTGCCCGTGTCGAGATTGCCGGTCGGCTCGTCCGCCAGGATCAAGGGCGGGTTCATTGCCAGCGCTCTGGCGATGGCAACGCGCTGCTGCTGTCCTCCCGATATGTTCGTGACGTAGCTGTCCTGCCACCTGGACAGGCCAACCCACTCCAGAAGCTCGTCCGCACGCCTCTCCATATCGAAGCTCGGCCTGCCACGATCGACAAGCATCGGCATCATCACGTTTTCACGTGCGGTGAAGGCGGAGATCAGATGATGGTACTGAAACACGAAGCCGATGGCGTGGCCGCGCAGCTTGGTCAACTCCTGCTCCGACAGCGCTGCGGTCGATTGCCCGTTGATGAAAAGCCCGCCCGAAGAGGGGCGGTCCAGCAGCCCGATGATGTTGAGCAACGTGCTTTTTCCCGAGCCCGAGGGGCCCATCAGCGCCGAGAATTCGCCGCGCCGCACCGCCAGGTCGATGCCGTGCAGCACCTCCGTCTCGGTGCGGGCGCCGACATTGAACGATTTGCGAATGCCGTCGAGCAGGAGAAGATCAGCCACGAATCGCCTCCACCGGGTCGAGTTTGGCCGCGCGAAGGGCCGGCACCGTGCCGGCAAATACACCTGTCAATGTAGCAAGCAGTGAAGCCCAGACAAAGAGGCTGGGCCTGACGATCAGCGGAAAGAATTCCTGACCGTTGGGCTGGCGCGCGTAATGATGCCACATCAGGAGAGCGGCGGCCCCGAGGATCGAGCCCAGCAGCGAGCCGATAAAGCCGAGCACCCCGCCCTGGATGAGGAATATCCGCAGCACCTGTCCGCGCGAACTTCCCATGGCCCGGAGGATGCCGATGTCCTTGGAGCGCTGCAGGACGGATACGACGAGAACGGCCGCGATGCCAAACGCCACCGAAAGACCGACCAGCGAGCGGATGAGCAGGCTGGACAGGGTCTGGGCCTTGATTGCGGTGAAGAATTGAATGTTTGTCCGGATCCAGCTCTGGGCTTTGATCGGCAGCGCGGCTTCGATGTCTTGTGCGACGTCCTCCGCGGCGTAGACGTTGCTGACCGTCATGTCGATGTCGGTTACGCCACCGATCAGATTGAGCAAGCTCTGAGCCGTGCGCAACGCCACATAGGTGTTGCGCTCGTTCGCTCCCTTGTTGCCGACGTCGAAGATGCCTCTGATCGTCAGCGTGCGTACGACGCTATTGGCGGCGTTAACGTTGAGCCTGTCTCCGATCCCCGCCCCGAGGTCGTTGGCAAGATCGATGCCGACAAGAATATCGTCGACGCCAAGGATGGGCGTGCCGGCAATGATATAGTCCGGCACGCGCACGATGCGGAAATAATCGGCCGGCTCCATTCCAAGAACATTGATGCTCTTGCTGGCATTCCCGCGCACTGCGAGCGCCGATCCGGAAACGGAAGGCGTCGCCACGACCACGTCCGGTCGTGCGCGCATCTCGATGAGGATCGCCTGCCATTGGTCGAGGGCACGATTTCGTTGTGTAGCGCTCTGGATGGTTGCCAGCTCGATGTCGGGGCCATCGAGGCGCAGCGGTCGGGCGACTTCGTCTGGAGGCTGCAGTTGAATTTGCGGTTGCGACGTGAGGACCCGGTTGGTGTAATTGGTTTGAACGCTGGTCAGCATCGCCGCCATGAAGATGATGACGCCCACGCCGACGGCGATTCCGCTAACGATGAAGGCGGTCTGCATCCAGCCTTCCGCCAGGAAGCGAAGCGCGGCGATCCATCCGAAGGTCAGCCAGTGTTTCATGGCTGCACCGCACGGATGCGCTGTCCGGCCCGGACACCCGCGCCTGTCGGTACGACCAGATCGGCATCCGACAGCCCGCTCAGGATCTCGATCCGATCGCCGGCGCGCAGACCGACCGTGACCGCTTGTTCCCAGACTCGTCCGTCACGGACAACCAGAACCCACGGGGCAGCAGACGCAGGATCGTGGACGACCTTTGCAGGCACGATCAGGGTCGACTGCCGGCGGTCGACGGCAATGTCGACCGATACCGTCATGTCCTGCCGGAGGTAAGGCGGCGGATCGTCGACCGTGAGTTTCACCTCCAGGGAGGCTCGGGCGATATCGACCGAGGGATTGATATAGGTCAGCGTCGCCGTGAAGCGATCGTCGGGGTATGCATCGGCCGACGCCAGCGCGGTTTGTCCAAGCCGGATGAGGCCGAGGTTCTTTTCGTCGATTTGCAGCACGAGTTGGATGTCTCCTGTCGGCGCAAGGACAAGCAGCGGTGTTCCTGGCTGTACCACCGCCCCCCGCTCGACCGAGCGGGTGATCAGGACGCCATCGCGGGGTGAGGCAATGGTGGCGTGGGCAAGTCGGGCCTGCGCGCTTGCAAGGCTTGCCCTAGCCTGGTCGAGCCCGGTCCGCGCCAGCTCGTAGTCGCTCCCCCCTTCGCTCAGCGCATAGACCTGCAGTTCTGCGGAGCGCGCCTGCGTCTGCGCCACGTTCAGGTTCTTGGTCGCGTCCTCATACGCGGCCCTGCTGCCGGCTCCGGACGTCATCAATCGATCCGCGCGCCTGAAACTGGTTTCTGCAACCGCCAGATTTGCCTGTGCCTGTTTCAACGATTCCTGTGCCGCCGGCAGCGAGTACTCCTGCAACTGGCGCATTCGAGCCTCCGCCTGGGCGACCGCGCTCCTGGCCTCCGTCACGGCGGCATTCAACTCGACGGGGTCAAGCTCGACAAGCGGTTGGCCCTGCTTGACGGTCTGGCCCTCGTCCACCAGCACGTCCTTGACGGTACCGGTAATCTGGCTGCCGATGTTCACCCTGAAGGGTGTTTCCACGTGGCCGCTGACCACCACGGTGCGCACGAGATTCCCGCGGATGACGGGGTAGACCGCGACCTCGGGCCCGATGAGAAGACGAAGTGTTCCCCATATCGCCGCGGCGGCGAGCAAGATTGTCGCCACGATCGACCAACGATGGGTCCAGATCGAACGTGCGCCTGCATATTTCCCCGGACGATGGGCTTTGCCGGTCTTAAACCCAGTCCCGATCTCCACGATAGTATCCCGCTGACGGACGACTTCACCTATTGCCGTTCGGCAAGATAACTTTCGATCTGGGAAATTGGAAACTTCAACAGGTCCTTTGCCACTTCTGCGATAACAGTGCTGCGCAACGAAGGATCCAGGTGCTTGCGCAGCATACCGAGAACACGCGGCGGGGCGACGAGAATGATACCGTCGACTTCGTGTCCGGCAACGGCTGCCTTGAACCGTTCGGCGACGTGCGAAACAAAGCCTTCCTCGGCTTGATCGTGCCAGTCCGTTTCCTGCATGGAGCTTCGCGATCCGCCCTCCGACTGATAGACACGGCCCGGACGATCTGTACCAAGCTCTCTTGTCGGTGCATGAGGTTCAAGTTCGGTGTCGACCACCACGAGATTGAGCTGATCGATGTTGCCCTCGTTGCGCAGCACGAGCGCCTTGGCGCCGTCGCACAGCAGAAGCCAGCCATTGTGCGGAATTCTTGTTTTCAGCATGATGCTCGCCTTTCTCAAAGCCACGTCGCGCCTGGTAAATCCGGCGGACCGGCCAGCCGCTCAATGCGCCATCAGAACGGGGAAGCTGGTTTCGTCCAGCATCGCTCGTGTGGTGCCGCCGAACATGAATTCTCGCAATCGGGAATGCCCATAGGCTCCCATGACGATCAGGTCGGCCCCGATTTCCAGGGCGTGCTTTTGCAGCACCGCGGCAACCGAGCGGCCAGTACTCGGCAGGATGTCGACCGTCACCCGGATACCATGTCGTGCGAGATAGACGGCGACATCTGCGCCCGGCTCGTCTCCGCTTGCCCTCGGCACGGAAGCCGGATCGACCATAGCGACATGAACCGAGCCCGCCGCTTTCATGATCTCCAACGCGTCGCGAACGGCCCGCGCCGCCTGTGGACGCGAATCCCAGGCGAGCAGAACGGTCTTCGGCTTCAAGGTCGCCGTCTTGCCGGGCGCACAGAACAGAAGTGGCCGCCCTGCCTGGAACAACCCGCCAGCGACGATCTGGCGTTTCAGATCCTCGTCTTCGCAGGCCGCGGGGCCGACGACAATCAAGTCGGCATAGAGGGCGCGCTCGCCGATGTCATAGCCCACTCCGGCGAAATCCGAGAAAATGCTTTCAACGTCGAACGACAGACCGATGGACGCCAGCCGGTTTCGAAGCTGCTCGACTTTCTCAGTGAGCTCTTGCCGGCATCGGTCCCGGTGCTCTAGCCATGCAGGTGCCAGGGTCTCGTAACGCCCGGTGGGGGGAGGCGCCATCGCCACGAGGAAGACACTGAGATGAGCACCGACCTCACTGCACAGGTCGGTGGCGACCTGCACGTCGCGATCGCCTTGTGACATGCCAACCACGCTGAGAATGGTCCTGAATGACATTGCCTCCTCCCAGTTGGCGACAAGATTGTCGGCCTGTCGGCCTGTCGGTACCGGTGTCGGCGAACCGCATATGCTTTTCAGGACGTTCACCGGCAACGTCTCGTGCGCGACCTTGTTACCGTATCCCTCCCGGGCTTCCGCTACAATGGAACATGGTCGCTGGCTCCGCTTTGACGGGCATCAAATTTACGCCATTTGTCGAATGTGCCGCAGCATCCTGCCAGCCGGCTGCGTTGAGTGGCGTCATAGACCTCTCCACGGATTCTGGTTAATCTAAAATAATGCGCTTCTTTGCTTTGGGCGAAACGAAGATCCTTGGGCAGGCCGTATCGCATGCAAGCGGCATTTCGCTCGATTTGCATGAGGAGCGCGACTTTGCGGGCGGTGAACACAAGAGCCGGCCGCTTGTGAGCGTGCGCGGTAGCGATGTCTATGTGCTGCACAGCCTGGCCGGCAGGGATCGGTGCTCGGCCAACGACAAGCTCTGCAAGCTTCTGTTCTTCATCGCGGCCTGCCGCGAAAATGGCGCCGCGCGGATCACGGCGGTCGTGCCCTATCTGGCCTACTCGCGAAAGGACAGGCAGACCAAGGCGCGCGATCCGGTTACCACACGCTATGTCGCCCAACTGTTCGAGGCGGTCGGTACCGATACCGTCGTGACGCTCGATGTCCACAACATCGCGGCTTTCCAGAATGCGTTTCGATGCCGCTCGGTTCACCTTGATTCAAGACAATTGTTTGCCGGCGTCATGATGCAAAAGGCTGCCGGCAGGCCCGTGGTGGTGTTTTCACCGGACGGAGGTGGGATCAAACGGGCCCAACTGCTCAGGGAGACCCTGGAAAGCGTTTCGGGAACCGCGATCGGCTTCGGGTTCGCCGAGAAGCGACGCAGCCGCGGCGTTGTTTCCGGAAGCCTTTTTGCCGGAGATGTGGACAATTCCGCTGTCTTCATCGTTGACGACATGATCAGCACGGGCGGAACGATGACGAGGTCTGCGCAAGCCTGCCGCGAACGCGGAGCGGCGGTCGTTTATGCCATCGCCACGCATGGTCTGTTCGACCCGGGCGTGGAGGCCATGTTGGCCGATCCGGCGATCGACGGCACCATTGTCACGGATTCGGTTGCGCCGTTTTCCGTGCCTCAGGAAACGCTCAACGCCAGCGTCGAGGTCGTGTCCGTCGCTCCGCTTATCGGCGAAGCGATCAAACGGCTGCATTCGGGCGGATCGATTTCGGAGCTTTTGCGCGTCGAAGACTAGCGCATTCCCGCGCCGCGATCGCGAGGTAGGCGAGCGCCATCGGCCGCCACTTCTCGGGGTGGCGCACCGGACGTTCCAGCAGATGGGCAAGACATAACCTCGCGCGCAGCAGGCATCGGAACCCGCCGTAAAGTCCAAGCAGCGCCTCCTCGGGACGATTGCCGATACGCCGTCCAAGGGCATCGAGCAGAACGGTCCGTACCCCGTCCGCGCCCAGGATGGAGCATTCCAGACCCAGGTAGTTCACTTCGTCATACGGCTCGAGCATTCTCATCGCTCGATTGAACTCGAGGCAGTCGATAATCTGCGGAGGTGCCACCAAGCATACGTGCTCCGGCCTCAGGTCGCCATGGCCTTCCACCACTTGCCCGGCTGCCACGCGGGCTTCGATCGCCTGACGCATGTCTGCGAGGCCGTTGTCGACATCGTCGAGCAGCTCGACAACGCCCGCTTGACCGAGACCAAATTCGGCGCGCGACAGGATCGAGCGGTTCATGCGCTGCTCGCGTACGAGGAGCGCGGGATAAATCGAGCCGGCGACGGGCTGAGACGGGCAGGTTGCGTAGAAATCGGCAAGCTTGCTGGCAACCTCGAGCAGTTCGCCATTTCCAAGGCGCTTATCCCGGATGCGCACATCCAGCATGTCCTCTTCCGGCAGCCTGCGCATGACGACGAGCCATTCGACGATGCGGCCCGGCGGCTCGAAGCCCAGATGTCCGGTGCTGCGACGGTAAAGCGGGATCACCGAACGATAGGTTTCTGCTGCCAGCCGGCGGTTGAGACGAAGCTCCTCCTCGCAGAAGAACTTTCGCCTGGCCAACGTGCCGAAGTCGAGAAATGGATAGCGAACCGGCTTCTTCAGCTTCAGGACGCGATCCTTCCCCAGAAAGACCCACGACATGTGGGTCTCCTTCACTTCGATCCCACGCGGCTCGTCGGCATAGGAGGCGGGATCGGCGAGATACCGGATCTTTTCGGCCAGCGTTGTGATGACGGAGGCTCCTTGACAGTTTTCGGCTACGGCCAGCTGCCTGCGCAAATTTGCCCGATTGAGCCGGATCAGGGCTGAAACCCGCGACAGGAGGCTCCAACGATCATTGCTGCGTCGCTTCGATCAGAACGGGTAACCTCATTGGCGACGGCAGCTCGCCCGCGACCACGCGCAGGCGGTTCGTCACGCCCTTGACGCCCGCGACGCTGGCTGCGGCTGCGCCGGCCGCTTCGCGTTTTGCCTCGTCCGTGA
Source organism: Mycoplana ramosa (assembly GCF_041930185.1). Classification (NCBI taxonomy): domain Bacteria; kingdom Pseudomonadati; phylum Pseudomonadota; class Alphaproteobacteria; order Hyphomicrobiales; family Rhizobiaceae; genus Mycoplana; species Mycoplana ramosa. Next base: position 240,097 of record NZ_JBHEEW010000007.1, read on the forward strand.
CCTGTCCCCAAAGGAAGGCTTGGCCGTCCGTCACCGCGACGTCGATCAGTTCGCGTTCAAGGCTGACATCCTCGCAGAGCCGTTCCAGGATAGCGCGACGCAACGCGCGGTCGCCGGTCGCGGTCTCATCGGGCGCGTAGGACGCGACCGCTCGCAGGAGATCCTGCCGGCTGACGATGCCGACGACGGTCTCACCGCGCATCACCGGAACCCGGTTCACGTCGTTGGCCACCATGATCGCGGCGATGCGGTCTGTCGGCGTCGTCTCGTTGACCGTAACGACGTGGCGGCTCATCACGTCGCTGACGCGCCAGCTATGACGCTTGACGTAGTCGTCGGTAGGTGGCGCGGCGGTCGGTTGGTCTCTGCCAAACCAGAACGATGGGCTGAGCTCTGCCCGTTGCAGCAGGTCGCCCTCGGTCAACATACCGACCAGCCGATGCTCCGAATCGCAGACCGGAAGGCCGCTGATCCGATTGGCCAGCATGATCCGGGCGGCATCCCCGACGCTGTGGTCCGGGGTGATCGAAATCACCCTCGACGTCATGATGTCCTTCGCCTTCATCACGCGCCTCCGTTGCCAGGGACAAGCTTGCTTGATGGTCGCGCAACGCGCGCGGGGCGGCATTGATGCGGATCAAGGACGGGATGCCCATATGGCGGAGAATGGGCGGATCATTTCCGTGTCGGGCGCGGGAGCATGGCATGCCTTACGCAGAAAATGCCGACCTTCCGCCATCGGTGCGGCAATCCTTGCCGGAACACGCGCAGGACATCTATCGCGAGGCGTTCAATCACGCCTTCGCTGCCCATGCCGGCGATCCACGGCAGGAAGAGGCGGCCCACCGGATCGCCTGGGGCGCGGTAAAGCGCTCTTATGTCAAAACGGACGAGGGCTGGGTCGCGCGCGGCGATTGAAGCGTATTCGAAGAGAAGGCTTTGCGCCGCCATTGATCGGCATCAATCCGATGCGGGCCTACATGCGCTAGACTTCCATTGCATGATGGAGGATGGCCATGAACGAGACACATGTCGCGGCGCTGGATCATACCATCCAGCAGACCAATCGCTGGCTGAAGGCGCTTGTCAACGATTACAATTTCAGTGACCGGCACCAGGCCTACAATGCCCTCAGGGCAGTCCTCCATGCGTTGCGCGACCGCCTGACGCTCGAGCAGGCGGCCCATCTCGGCGCACAGTTTCCAATCCTGGTGCGGGGGATCTATTACGAGGGCTGGCACCTCGGCTCGCGATCAGCGCCGGAGCGGCAGGTGGACGAGTTCGCCGCCCGCGTAGCCCAGGATCTGCCGCCGCAATTCCCGCGCGATCCGGTCAGCGTCACCAAGGCGGTATTCGACCTGCTCTGGAGGGAACTCGATCCGGGGGAGACTGCCAAAATCATCGATGAGCTTCCCGTACCGCTGCGGACGCTGTGGCCGGAAGCGGCACGCCGCAATTGAAACATGCTGCACGGGGCGCGCCTTCCCGCGGATGAAGGCGGCACATTGGAGGGAACATGGCGATGAACTGGAAGACTGTTCTGTTTGTGACTGCGCCGGGCGAAGGCGATGCGGACCTGAAGACCGCCATCGCCCTGTGCGATTCCTCTGGCGCCCACCTGTCGGTACTGGTCATCGCCATCGCGGCGCCGCCGCCGATCGGCGAATACGCCGCCGTCGTTTCGGAAGCATGGAACGAGGAGCGTCAGCTAGACATGAAGGCCCTGTCGGAGAGGGTGGCGCAGGTATCGTCCATCCTCGGCGCCTCGCAGGTTTCCCATGACGTCACGTCGACCTATTGCGAACTTGCATTGGCCGACAACGAGGTCGGCACCCATGCGAGATATGCCGACCTTCTGCTGGTCGGCGCCGGCCTGACGGACGAGCGCCGGGTTCGGACGAGTGTGCTGGAGGGTGGCCTGTTCCGTTCGCCGGCGCCGGTTCTGCTCGCGCCGTCCGACACGCCGGTCCGTCTCGATCCCAAGGTGGTCGTTCTGGCCTGGAACTCCAGCCTGGAAGCCTCGCGCGCCGCGAGGCACGCGATCGATCTGTTGAAAGCGGCGGAAGAGGTCCATGTGACCCTTGTCGACCCCGAGGCGTCAGAGAGTGCAAACGGGGAGGAGCCCGGCGCGGATATTGCTACCTTTCTTGCCAGGCACGGCATCAATGTCACGGTGGATCGCTTGTCCAGCGGGCAACGGCCGGTCGCCACGGTACTGAAGCACCATGCTGCAGACATCGCGGCTGATTTGATCGTCATGGGCGCCTATGGCCATTCCCGGCTGCGTGAATGGATCTTCAGCGGCGTGACCAAGGAGATATTGAAGGAGCCGCCGGCCGTGCCGGTGCTTATCGCCCATTGAAGCTTCGGGGGCACCTCCCTGCGGCGGACCTTGGCGGCGCCCACATCGTCGCCTGACGTCAAATGAACATGCCCTGCTCCTGCTCCACCAGTTCCTGCACGAAGGCGGTGACGGTGCGGACGCGGGCAAGGTCGCGGGCGCTTTCGTGGTAGGTGGTCCAGTAGGCGCGGCGGATCGTCGTCTCCGGCAGGATCCGCACCAGCTCCGGGTCGAGCCGTGCGATGTAGTTGTGCAGGATGCCGATGCCGGCCCCGGAACGCACCGCTTCCGTCTGCCCCGTGGCGCTGGAAATTTCGAAGGATGCGTTCCAGCTGCGCATCACCTCGCCGGTGAAGTCGAGCGAGGCGGTGAAGATGAGGTCCTCGACGTAGCCGATGCGCCGATGATGCTTGAGCGCGTCGACGTCCTCAGGCTCGCCGTGCGCGGCGATGTAGGAACGGCTGGAATAGAGGCCGAGCGTGTAGTCGGTCAGCTTGGAGGACACCAGCCGGCCCTGTTCGGGGCGCTCCAGCGTGATCGCGATATCGGCCTCGCGCTGGGAGAGCGAGAACGAACGCGGCACCGGCACGAGCTGGATCTTCAGCTCGGGATGACGCGCGATCAGCCGGCCGAGGCGCGGGGCGAGGAAGGAGACGCCGAAGCCGTCCGGGGCGCCGATGCGCACCGTGCCGGCGACCGCCGCGTCGATGCGGCCGATCTTGGCCTGGGCGGATAACATCTCCGTTTCCATCCGCTCGGCTGCATGGAAAAAAACCTCGCCCTCGGCCGTCAGGTCGCAGCCATTGGTGCGGCGCACCAGCAGACGTGTCTTCATCTCCGCTTCCAGCGCGCTGACGCGACGGCTGAGCGTGGCGTGGTTGACGCCGAGCCGGCGCGAGGCCGCGAGCAACTGCCCGGTGCGCGCCACAGCGAGAAACATGCGAACGTCGTCCCAGTTCATTCCTTCGCCTTCGTCATCCTGCTGGACTATAATTTCTGCACAACGGTTGCTTACCGGAAGCGATTGAGTTGAGCAAATTGTAGTGCGATCATGCCCGCCATAACATCTGGAGGATACACCATGCGTGAGATCGGACATTTCATCGGCGGCAAGCACGTGGCCGGCAAGAGCGGCCGCACGGCCGACGTCTACAATCCGGCGACCGGCGAAGTGCAGGCCAAGGTGGCGCTGGCAAGCGAGGCCGAACTCGCCGCCGCCGTCGAGGTCGCCAAGGCCGCACAGCCGGCCTGGGCCGCCACCAACCCGCAGCGCCGCGCCCGCGTGTTCATGAAGTTCGTCCAGCTCCTGAACGACAACATGAACGAACTCGCCGAGATGCTCTCCAAGGAGCATGGGAAGACGATCGAGGATTCCAAGGGTGACATTATCCGCGGGCTTGAGGTCTGCGAGTTCGTCATCGGCATTCCGCATCTGTCCAAGAGCGAGTTCACCGAAGGCGCCGGCCCGAACATCGACATGTATTCGATCCGCCAGCCGGTCGGCATCGGTGCGGGCATCACCCCGTTCAACTTCCCCGCCATGATCCCGATGTGGATGTTCGCCCCGGCGATCGCCTGCGGCAACGCCTTCATCCTGAAGCCGTCCGAGCGCGATCCGTCCGTGCCGATGCGCCTGGCCGAACTGATGATCGAAGCCGGCCTGCCGGCGGGCATCCTCAACGTCGTCAACGGTGACAAGGGCGCGGTCGATGCGATCCTCACGCATCCGGATATCGGCGCGGTTTCCTTCGTCGGCTCCACGCCGATCGCCCGCTACGTCTATGGCACCGCGGCGATGAACGGCAAGCGCGCCCAGTGCTTCGGCGGCGCCAAGAACCACATGATCATCATGCCCGATGCCGACCTCGACCAGGCCGCCAACGCCCTGATCGGCGCCGGCTACGGCTCGGCCGGCGAGCGCTGCATGGCGATCTCGGTCGCCGTCCCCGTCGGCGAGGAGACCGCCAACCGCCTGATCGACAAGCTGGTGCCGATGGTCGAGAGCCTGCGCATCGGCCCGTATTCCGACGAGAAGGCCGATCTCGGCCCGGTCGTCACCAAGGAAGCCCAGGCCCGCATCAAGGGTCTGATCGACAGCGGCGTCGAGCAGGGCGCCAAGCTGCTGGTCGACGGCCGTAACTTCAAGCTGCAGGGCTACGAGGACGGCTACTTCGTCGGCGGCTGCCTGTTCGACCACGTCACCCCGGACATGGACATCTACAAGACCGAGATTTTCGGGCCGGTGCTGTCGGTCGTGCGTGCGAAGAACTACGAGGAAGCGCTTTCGTTGCCGATGAAGCACGAATACGGCAACGGTGTCGCGATCTACACCCGCGACGGCGACGCCGCCCGCGACTTCACCTCGCGCATCAACATCGGCATGGTCGGCGTCAACGTTCCGATCCCGGTTCCGCTCGCCTACCACTCCTTCGGCGGCTGGAAGGCCTCGTCCTTTGGCGACCTCAACCAGCACGGCACGGATTCGATCAAGTTCTGGACCCGCACCAAGACGGTCACGAGCCGCTGGCCGTCGGGCATCAAGGACGGCGCCGAGTTCGTCATCCCGACGATGAAGTAAGGCGGGCAATCCTGCCGGGCAGGGGCAGAAAAGTTCCTGCCCAAATGAAAACGGCGGCCCGTGAGGCCGCCGTTGTCGTTTGTAGCGCTGTCGGAAATTACATCTTCGGCCCGTCGTTGAAGCCGACCTTGTCGACCAGTTCGGAGGCCTTCTTGCGATTGGCGGCGATGTCGGCGAGCGGCAGCGTGTCCGGTTTGATCGCACCGAACGACTTCACGACATCGGAGGGCTCCTTGCCGGGCATGACCGGATACTCAAAGACCTGCTCTGCATAGATCTGCTGGGCTTCGCCGGAAGCGAGGAAGTCGATCAGCTTCTGCGCATTCTCCTTGTTCGGCGCGTACTTGGCCATCGCCACGCCGGAAACGTTGACGTGGGTGCCGCGGTCATTGGCGTTCGGGAACAGGACCTTGATGGCGTTCGCCCATTCCTTCTGTTCCGGTTCCTTCTCGTTCGTCAGCATCAGGCCGACGTAGTAGGTGTTGCCGAGCGCCAGGTCGCATTCGCCGGCGAAGATCGCCTTGGCCTGGTCGCGGTCGCCACCGTCGGGCTTGCGCGCGAGATTGTTCTTCAGCCCGGTCAGCCACTTTTCGGTCTCGGCCTCGCCATGGTGGGCGATCATCGAGGCGAACAGGCCGATATTGTAGGAGTGCTGGCCATCGCGGGTGCAGATCTTGCCCTTCCACTTCGGGTCGGCCAATTCCTCGTAGGTGATGTCGTTCTGGGCGACGCGCTCCTTCGAGGCGTAGACGACGCGGCCGCGGGTGGTCAGGCCAACCCAGGCGCCGTCGGGGTCGCGATACTGGGCCGGAATGTCGCTGTCGATCACCGCGCTCTTGATCGGCTGCGTGATGCCGGCGTCCTTGGCCTCGGTGAGGCGGCTGATGTCGACGGTGAGGATGACGTCTGCGGGAGAATTCTCGCCTTCCGCCTGGATACGCTCGACGAGGCCCTTGTCGAGGAACAGCACGTTGGTGGTGATACCGGTCTCTGCCGTGAAGCGATCGAGCAACGGCTGGATCAGGTCCGGCTGACGATAGGAATAGATGTTGACCTCGCCATCCGCCAGCGCGGGAACGGCGGTGCTGGCGGCAAGCGACAGTGCGATTGCGAGCTTTCTGAGGTGGGCCAAGGGTCTGTTCTCCGTATACTTAACTGTCCGGCTCATCTTTTAAGCCGACTTTTTCGACAGTCAACAGCCTCCGGCAGAAAAATATGAATGTAATTTTCCGGTTTTTGGAATTGTTCCAAACTATGATACAGCCTATATGTAGGACCACAGATCGAATTCGGAGCTAGAGATGCGCCTGACGAAACAGACGAACTATGCCGTGCGGCTGTTGATGTACTGCGCCGCGAACGGAGAGAGGCTGAGCCGCATCCCGGAGATTGCCAAGGCATATGGGGTCTCCGAGCTCTTCCTGTTCAAGATCCTGCAGCCGCTGACGCGGGCGGGGCTGGTCGAGACCGTGCGGGGCCGCAACGGCGGCGTGCGGTTGCCCCGGGCCGCTTCCGAAATCACCCTCTTCGACGTCGTGCGGGTGACCGAGGATTCCTTCGCTATGGCGGAGTGTTTCGAGGCGGGCGAAATCGAGTGTCCGCTCGTCGACAGCTGCGGGCTGAACGCGGCGCTGCGCAAGGCGCTCAACGCTTTCTTCGAGGTGCTCCAGCAGTACACGATCGACGACCTCGTCAAGGCCCGTCCTCAGATCAGCTTTTTGCTCGGCATCGAAAACGCGCCCGTCGCGCGCCAGCCGGCAGCCTAAGTCATACACCCACCGCGATAAATCGGCGCCTGGTTACGCCCGAAGGGTTCGTCGGTCAGAGGTGGCGGCCGCGAGATTGACCTAGCTGCCCGATCCGTTTTCCCATTCGACGAACTCCTGGATGATGAAGCTGATCGCGGTGGAATCGAGTTCGGACTTGTCGAGCCTGAAGTCGACCCCGTAGTCCTCGATCGCTTGAAAACAGGGGTCGGCGATCGAAGACGAGATTACGCCGATCGGGCCGATATAGCCGTTCTGGCGCAGTTCCGGCACCGTCTCGCGGAAGTCGACTTGCGGCTGAAGTCGGTTGTCCACCAGGATCATGTCGAGAGGCGGCTCGCCGCTGCGTATGAACTCCAGGGCCGCTTCGATCGTCTCCACGTAGTGGAGCTTGATCTCTACGTTTACCACCTTGCGCATCAACGCCCGGATGATGACGTTTTCCGCCGGATCGTCATCCACAAGCAGAATATTCACTGTGACGGTCATGGCGGTCCCGGGCTGATCATGAGTTCAGGAATTTACTCTGGTTCAGGCGCTGACGTTTCACAATCCCTCCGGCGGCGGATACGGTCGTTAACGCAACGTTAACCAAGGAAATCGGCCACCCCTTACAGGATGATCTGTTCGCGAATTGCCTTCGCCACCATTTGGGTGCGATTGACCACGTCCAGCTTTTTCAGGATTGTCGCCGTGTGCGAGTTCACGGTGTGCTCCGAGACGGATACGATGAGGGCGATCTCGCTGGCCGTCTTGCCGTAGGAGATCCACCGCAGGATCTCGGTTTCGCGCGGGGTCAAGCCCATCCCGGCCTTGGTGGAAAGGACAATCCGGTAGAAGTAGTCGAAAATGCAGCTGGTCTCGTAGCAGAGTTGCATGTGCTGCTGCCGGCCGATGTCCTCGCTGTCGCCCAGATAGAGGACCGCATAGCGCGCGCCCGTGGGCGCATGGACTGGCACGCACACCGCCTGGTCAAACCCGAGTTGGCCGAGCAGATCGTTCTGCACGCCCTCGGGACCGGAAACTTTGGCACGCCAAACCGTCGAGATCACGGAGCTGTGCAAGCTTCGGAAAACGTCCGAATCGCTGAAGCGGTGGCGCTGGTCATAGGTTTCGGCAAGTCCGGACGGCAGATCGTGCAGCACCAGCTTGCTGGAAAGGTTGCAGTTTTCCTGTTCGGCGGACAGTTGCAGCACGCCGAAATGCTCGAAGCCGAAGCGCAGAGCGGTACCGTGAAACAATCGAAAGAAATCGACGCGATTGAGAGCCTTCTCCAAATCGCCTTCGAGGTCGTACCTGCGATGATGCTGCGAAAGTGCGGCCACTGGGCTCCCCGACCATCGAGCGATGAAAAGAGTCTAGCGCCCCGAGCGCGGGGAGCAAGAGGCAATCCAGCATCCCTCGTCCGCATTTACCGTATGCGAGCGCTTTTCGGTGGGAACCTTTTACAAGGGATCGGAGACGCGTTCGACCCTGGAAGAGCTGCATCCCTGTCGCGGTACGCCCTGCCGCCAACACGGCGCGCCAGGATGCAGCTCTCCTGCCTCGGGCCATGCGTCTGGCACGGAAATCACCAAGAGGGCTATCCTTCAACGTCAGGATTGACAGCCCGTTTGACGTGATTTCGCGATTCTCCCCGCGGCCGTCGAGATACGTGAGAAAGTCATAAAAATGCCACCTGAGGGCAATTATTCCCTAGTGTTCTCCATTTGGATAAATTTATTCGCGGACTTATTGCATTCCTGCGGCAAATATCGTTCCATCCGCGCAAGGCCGGGGCCCCTGACAGCACCCGCGTCCGGACACGAGAGAACAAAAAGCAAACCTGGGAAGCTCGCTATGAAAAAGCTGACTACTCTCCTCGCGGCGACCGCGCTCGCCTCCATGATGGGCTCGGCCGCCTGGTCGAAGACGCTGGTTTACTGCTCGGAAGGTTCGCCGGAAGGCTTCGACCCCGGCATGTACACCGCCGGAACCACCTTCGACGCGTCCTCGCGCACCGTTTACAGCCGTCTGGTCGAGTTCAAGCACGGCGGTACCGAAATCGAACCGGGTCTGGCCGAAAGCTGGACCGTTTCCGACGACGGCACGGTCTACACCTTCAAGCTGCGCCCGGGCGTCAAGTTCCAGACCACCGATTTCTTCACCCCGACCCGCGAACTGAACGCCGACGACGTGATCTTCTCGTTCGAGCGTCAGTACAAGGAAGACAACAAGTGGAACAAGTATGTCGCGGGTGCGTCCTGGGAATACTTCGCCGGCATGGGCTTCCCGGAACTGATCAAGTCGATCGAGAAGGTTGACGACCTGACCGTCAAGTTCACGCTCAACCGCCCGGAAGCACCGTTCCTCGCCAACCTCGGCATGGACTTCGCTTCGATCGTGTCGAAGGAATACGCCGACAAGCTCGAAGCCGACGGCAAGATGGAGCTGATGAACCAGCAGCCGCTGGGTACCGGCCCCTTCACCTTCGTCGCCTACCAGCCCGACGCTGCGATCCGCTACAAGGCCAATCCGGATTACTACGCCGGCAAGCAGAAGATCGACGACCTCGTGTTTGCGATCACGACCGACGCCGCCGTTCGCGCGCAGAAGCTGAAGGCCGGCGAGTGCCACATCATGCCGTACCCGAATGCCGCGGACGTTGAAGGCCTCAAGGCCGATCCGAACCTGACGGTCATGGAGCAGGCCGGACTGAACGTCTCCTACCTGGCCTACAACACGCTGGTCGCTCCGTTCGACAAGGTCGAAGTGCGCAAGGCGCTCAACATGGCCGTCAACAAGCAGGCCATCGTCGATGCGGTCTTCCAGGGCGCGGCCACCGTTGCCAAGAACCCGATCCCGCCGACCATGTGGTCGTACAATGACGCCATCGAGGACGACAAGTACGATCCGGAAGCCGCCAAGAAGATGCTGGCCGACGCCGGCGTCTCCGGCCTGAAGATGAAGATCTGGGCCATGCCGGTTGCCCGCCCGTACATGCTCAACGCGCGCCGCGCCGCCGAGCTGATGCAGGCGGACCTGGCAAAGGTCGGCGTCGAGGTCGAGATCGTCTCCTACGAGTGGGCCGAATACCTGAAGCTCTCCTCCGACAAGGCCCGCGACGGCGCGGTCATCCTCGGCTGGACGGGTGACAACGGCGATCCGGACAACTTCATGGATACGCTGCTTGGTTGCGATGCTGTGGGCGGTAACAACCGTGCGCAGTGGTGCAACCAGGAATTCGACGACCTGATGACGAAGGCAAAGGTCACCTCCGACGTCGCAGAGCGTACGAAGTACTACGAAGAAGCCCAGGTCATCTTCAAGAGGGAAGCACCCTGGAACACGCTCGACCACTCGCTCGTCGTCGTCCCGATGAGCAAGAAGGTTTCGGGCTTCATGATGGACCCGCTCGGCATTCACCGTTTTGACGGTGTCGACATCGCCGAGTAAAATGACAAACAGAACAGCACGCCCTTAAGAGCGTGTATGGCCGGCGGTCCGAGGATATTCGGGCCGCCGGTTTTCCAATAAGGGATTGGCTCCCATGCTACGATTTATCTTCGGCCGTCTGGCCGTTCTGATACCCACCTTCATCGGGGTATCGATCATCGCTTTCTCCTTCATCCGGCTCCTTCCCGGCGACCCGGTCATGCTGATGTCCGGCGAGCGCGTGATGTCGCCCGAGCGTCACGCCGAGCTGATGAACCAGCTCGGTCTCGACCGGCCGCTCTACATCCAGTATTTCGATTATCTGGGTGGCCTGCTGACGGGCGATTTCGGCAGCTCGATCGTCACCAAGCGTCCGGTTCTGGAAGACTTCCTGCAACTGTTCCCGGCAACGCTGGAATTGTCGCTGTGCGCCATCATCCTGGCGATCTGTCTCGGGATCCCGGCCGGCGTGCTGGCCGCGGTGAAGCGCGGGTCGTGGCTCGATCAGACCATCATGGGTGCCGCCCTCGTCGGCTATTCGATGCCGATCTTCTGGTGGGGCCTGCTGCTCATCATTTTCTTTTCCGGCTATCTCGGCTGGACCCCGGTCTCGGGACGCATCTCGCTGATGTATTTCTTCCCGCCGGTGACAGGCTTCATGCTGATCGACAGCCTGCTGTCGGGCCAATCCGGCGCCTTCAAATCGGCTGTCACCTACCTGATCCTGCCCACGGTCGTTCTCGCCACGATCCCGCTTGCGGTGATTGCGCGCCAGACCCGTTCGGCGATGCTCGAGGTGCTCGGCGAGGACTACGTGCGCACGGCCCGGTCGAAGGGCCTGTCTCCGTTCCGGGTCGTCGGCGTGCACGCGCTGCGTAACGCGATGATCCCGGTCATCACGACGATCGGCCTGCAGGTGGGCGTGCTGCTGGCCGGCGCCATCCTCACCGAGACGATCTTCTCCTGGCCGGGCATCGGCAAGTGGATGGTCGATTCGGTGTTCAAGCGTGACTATGCCGTGGTGCAGGGCGGATTGATGCTGATTGCCGGCGTGATCATGCTGGTCAACCTGCTCGTCGACCTCACCTACGGGTTCATCAACCCGCGGATCCGGCACTAGGAGGTGGCGCAATGACTGCAATCGAAAGCAAAGCCGCCGCAACGGCGGTGGAAAAAAAGGCCACCCACCCCTCCGCTCTGTCGGAATTCTGGTTTTACTTCTCCCGCAACAAGGGCGCGGTGATCGGCCTCGTCATCTTCCTGGCGATCCTGTTCCTGGCGATCTTCGCGCCGTGGGTTGCCCCCCACAGCCCGAGCATCCAGAACCGCGAAATGCTGCTCCTGCCGCCGGCATGGCAAACGGGCGGAAATTGGGGACATGTCCTCGGGACCGATGCCGTCGGCCGCGACATCCTCTCGCGCCTGATCTACGGCGCACGCTTCTCGCTCTTCATCGGCCTCGTCGTGGTGACGCTGTCGGTGATCTCGGGCGTGCTGATCGGCCTGGTGGCGGGCTATTTCCGCGGCAAGGTCGATACCATCATCATGCGCGTCATGGACATCATTCTGGCGTTCCCGTCGCTGCTGCTGGCGCTCGTACTGGTGGCCGTGCTGGGGCCGGGCCTGCTGAACGCGATGATCGCGATTTCGCTTGTCAACCAGCCGCATTTTGTCCGTCTGACACGCGCCTCTGTGATGACCGAGCGCAACAAGGACTATGTGGTCGGCTCGCAGGTGGCAGGTGCCGGCACGCTGCGGCTGATGTTCAAGACGATCCTGCCGAACTGTCTGGCGCCGTTGATCGTTCAGGCGACGCTGGCCTTCTCGGCGGCGATCCTGGACGCCGCAGCGCTCGGCTTCCTCGGCATGGGCGCCCAGCCGCCGACGCCGGAATGGGGCACGATGTTGGCCGAGGCGCGTGAATTCATCCAGCGCGCCTGGTGGGTCGTGACCTTCCCCGGCCTTGCCATCCTCATCACCGTGCTTGCCATCAACCTGATGGGCGACGGCCTGCGCGATGCCCTCGACCCCAAGCTGAAGAGGTCGTGATCGCCATGTCCCTTCTCGAAATCAAGAACCTCACCGTCGAATTCGAGACGTCCACCGGCCTGTTCCGGGCCGTGGACGGCGTCTCGCTCTCCTGCGACAAGGGTGAAATTCTCTCGATCGTCGGCGAGTCCGGCTCGGGCAAGTCCGTTTCCATGCTGGCGGTCATGGGGCTGCTGCCGTGGACAGCGAAGATCACCGCAGACCGCATGGCCTTCGATGGCAAGGACCTGCTGAAGATGTCGGACCGCGAGCGGCGCAAGATCATCGGCAAGGATATTGCGATGATCTTCCAGGAGCCGATGTCGAGCCTCAACCCGTGCTTCACGGTCGGCTTCCAGCTCGGCGAGACCCTGCGTATCCACATGGGGCTGAACCGGGCCGAACGGCGCCAGCGCTCGATCGAACTCCTGCGCCTCGTCGGCATCCCGGCGCCGGAGGATCGCCTGTCGAACTTCCCGCACCAGATGTCGGGCGGCATGAGCCAGCGCGTGATGATCGCCATGGCGCTGGCCTGCAATCCGAAGCTTCTCATCGCCGACGAGCCCACGACAGCGCTCGACGTGACGATCCAGGCGCAGATCCTCGATCTGCTGGTGCGCCTGCAGAAGGAACACGACATGGCGCTGGTGTTGATCACGCACGACATGGGCGTGGTAGCGGAAACCGCCGAGCGCGTGCAGGTGCAGTATGCCGGCCAGAAAGTGGAAGAGCAGCCGGTCAAGGATCTGTTCCGTGATCCGCATCATCCCTATACGGCCGCACTGCTGTCGTCGCTGCCGGAGCGCGCCACCGTCGGCGGCCGCCTGCCGTCGATCCGGGGCGTGGTCCCTGGCCAGCACGACCGGCCGACGGGCTGCCTGTTCTCGCCGCGCTGTTCGTTTGCCACGGAGCAGTGCAACAAGTCGGTAACGCTGCAGCCGCCAGCGCTTGGCAATGCGCTGTGCAATTATCCGCTCGTGGGCGGGATTCCGCAAAACCATCCCGGCAAGACGGCCGAACTGGTCGAGGAGCGTGCCTGATGAGCCAGCCTGTCATTCAGGGAAAGGACCTTTCCCGCTTCTATGCCGTCAAGCGCGGCATGTTCAAACCGGAAGCGACCGTCAAGGCGCTGAACGGCGTCACCTTTGAACTGCACTCCGGCAAGACGCTCGCCGTCGTCGGCGAATCGGGCTGTGGGAAGTCCACGCTCGCCCGCCTCGTCACGATGATCGAGGACCCGACCGCCGGCACGCTGCTGATCGACGGCAAGGCGGCCCGTGTCGGCGACAAGTCGTTGCGCAGCCTCGTGCAGATCGTGTTCCAGAACCCTTACGGCTCGCTCAATCCGCGCCAGAAGGTCGGTACGATTCTCGAGGAGCCGCTCGTCATCAACACCAAGGACGATGCGGCCACCAGGCGCCGCAAGGTCGAGGAGATGATGACCAGGGTCGGATTGCGGCCGGAACACTATGACCGCTATCCGCACATGTTCTCCGGTGGCCAGCGCCAGCGCATCGCCATTGCCCGCGCGCTGATGCTGCGGCCGAAGGTGCTGGTGCTCGATGAGCCGGTTTCGGCGCTCGACCTGTCGATCCAGGCGCAGGTGCTGAACCTGCTGATGGATCTGCAGAAGGAGATGGGGCTCGCCTATCTCTTCATCTCGCACGGCCTGTCCGTCGTTCGCCACATTGCCGACGAGGTGATGGTGATGTACCTCGGCCGGCCCGTCGAGACCGGAACGGCGGAGAGCGTCTTCGCTCATCCAACGCACCCCTACACGGCGGCTCTTCTGTCGGCGACCCCGGTGGCCAATCCGGAAGGCAAGCGCGAACGGATCCAGCTTCAAGGCGAGTTGCCCTCGCCGCTGAAGCCGCCGACCGGCTGCCCGTTCAACCCGCGCTGCTGGCGGGCGACCGACGAGTGCCGGCAGGCGATGCCGCCGGTTGAAGGGGACACGCACCACAGCTACGCCTGCTACCATCCGCTCTGAGCGATGACCGCGGGAACCCGGCATCCAGGCGACGAGGCGGCAAGGCCGCGTCGCCTGATTGTTGTCATGGGCGTCAGCGGATCGGGGAAGACCTCGATCGCCAGGGCCCTGGCGGACCGGCTGTCGCTCCGCTTCCTCGAAGGCGACCAACTGCACCCGGCGGCCAATGTGGAAAAAATGTCGAGGGGCATACCCCTGACCGACGCGGACCGCTGGCCCTGGCTCGCACGCATCGGTGATGACCTCCATGCGGCAGCCGCAGCCGGGGAGGGGATCGTCGTGTCCTGTTCGGCGCTCAAACGTGCCTATCGCGACCGGCTTCGGGCCGCCGCCGGTGGCGATCTCAATTTTGTCTTCCTCGACGGCAGCCGCGATGTGCTGCTTGCCCGCCTGCAGGCGCGGCGAAACCACTTCATGCCTGCGGACCTGCTCGATAGCCAATTGGCCACGCTAGAGGACCCGAAGGGCGAGTGCGGTGTGGTCTCGGTCGACATCGATGCGCCCGTTGAGGTCGTCGTCGACAACAGTTTGAAGAAGCTGTCCGCAGTTTGGCATGCTTGAGAGTATACAGCGGTAGGGCGCATCGTTCCGCGCGGCACCTTCCACAATCCGGACTGGCAAAGCGCTCTGTGCAATCGTATAGACGTACGCCGCACCAGATGCCCGCTGGCGGGTGGTTGCTGCGTCCGCTTGGATGCCGGCCACAGGGCTTGACCAGATAACCACAGGAATGAACCCAATGACCATTACTCGCATTGAAACCGGCGCGCGCATGAGCCAGGCCGTCATTCACAACGGCACCGTCTATCTCGCGGGCCAGGTTGGCGAAGCCGGCGCGGACGTCGCCACCCAGACGAAGCAGGTGCTGGAGCAGATCGACCGCCTGCTGGCGCTTGCCGGCACCGACAAGACGAAGATCCTCTCCGCCCAGGTCTGGATGGCCGACATGGCCGACTTCCAGAAGATGAACGCCGTTTGGGACGCCTGGGTCGCCCCGGGCCATGCCCCGGCGCGCGCGACGGGTGAAGCCAAGCTGGCAACGCCGGACTATCTCGTCGAGATCATTGTCACGGCCGCCCTGGCCTGAAGCTGATCCAAGCAAAAGCGGGCGGGCCTCCACAATAGGCCCGCCTTTTACACTGTGCGGCGGTCAGGCGCTCTTCACCAGCTCCGCCTGCTTGCCGAAAAAGAGCGCCTGGCTGATCAGCGCCTTGACCATTTCCGCATTGAACGGCTTGGTCACCAGAAAGGCCGGCTCCGGGCGTTCTCCGGTCAAAAGCCGCTCCGGAAACGCGGTGATGAAGATCACCGGGATGCTGCTGCTCTGGAGCATATCGTTGACGGCGTCGATGCCCGAGCTGCCATCGGCAAGCTGGATGTCCGCCAGCACCATGCCCGGCGGCGAGCGCCGGAAGAGTTCGTTCGCCTCGCTGCGGGTTCGGGCGACGCCGGTGATCCGGTGACCAAGGCTGGTCACCAGGTCCTCTAGGTCCATGGCGATGAGTGGCTCGTCCTCGATGATCAAGATGTCCGTCGCGACCTGTTTGGAGATCTCCATGGCGGCCTGGTCCAGGAGCTCCCTTACCTGCGCCTCGCTCAGGTCGAGGATGTCGGCGCATTCGGCAATCTCGAATCCTTCCACGGCTGCAAGCAGGAAGGCTTTGCGCGCGAGGGGCGCGACATGGTGGAGATTGGCCGCCGCCCGCTGTTCCCATCCGAATGGTGATAGGGAAGCCTCGGGGAGTGTCACCTGGACCGAATCAAACAGCGCGCAGTAGAGCCTGAACAGGCTGATCCGGTCGTCCTTCCGCACCGGGAAAAGGGAAATATCAGCGATCAAAGCCTCAAGCATCGCGGCCACATATGCGTCACCGGAGGTTTGGGAACCCGTTACCGCGCGGGAAAAACGCCGCAACAACGGCAGGTGGGGTGCGATTCGGGTGGATAGCGACATGAACTTCTCCCTCAACACGTTCCGAATCCGGATGGTTTCCTGTAGATTCAGGCGACGACAACGACTGTGGCGCGAACGCGAACTCTATTGGATAGACCGGGTCTGCGGCAAAACAAGGATGCTGTAGCGGCGGCAAGGAGCCCATGGCCATGAACAAGCCGGCTGTCAGCCAAAGCAAGCGCGCTCGGAACCGGGCCATGCTGGATACCGACAGCGTGGTTGGCCGAAGGCTGAAGTCCTACTACGACGCGATCGAAGCGGAACCGCTTCCGCAAGAGTTGCTCGATCTTCTCGAGAAGCTGGACGAGGCGGAGCGGCAAGCCAAGACGCCGCGATGAACCTTGTCGTGCACGCAAGCACAGGATGAAACCGCACAAGACGAGACGCGCCGATGGCGCGCCTCGTCTTTCGCGTGGACCTTGCTTATCGGCACGGGGCTTCATAGCGACGCCCGTAGCGGTCGCGATAGATGCATCGACCCGGCTCGCTTGCGTTGCCGATCAGAGCGCCGATGGCACCGCCGGCCACGGCTCCGACGGCAGCACCGCCGACCTTGTTCGTTACGGCGCCGCCGATGATGGCGCCCGATGCTGCGCCGATCGCCGCACCCTTTTCCGTTTGGGTGCAGGATGTGGCCGCAAGTGCCGACAGGGCGATAGTCGCTGCAACGATGAGCTGTTTCATTCAGTTACCCTTTCAAGTGCAATAGACAACGGTCAGATGCGTCCCATCAGGACCAGAATAAGCAGAATGACGATGAGAAGTCCAAGCCCTCCCGATGGCCCGTATCCCCAGTTCGTGCTGTGGCTCCAACGCGGCAGGGCGCCGATCAGGAGCAGGATCAGGATGATGAGCAGAATCGTGCCAAGCATCGGTGCCTCCGCGAAACGGCGTTCCACCTTCGCTTAACGCGCGTGTGCCGGTGTTGTTCCATCGGCACGAACGCCTGCTTTCGGAACGATCCGCATCGCGGCACGTTCTTCCCCGGCATAACCGCAGCATACAAAGGAAGGATAGGTCATGAACTGGGACATCATCGAAGGCAAATGGATGGAGTACAAGGGCAAGGCCAAGGCGCAATGGGGCAAGTTGACAGACGATGACCTTGACGTGATCAACGGTCGCCGCGTCGAACTCGCCGGCAAGATCCAGCAGCGATACGGAATTGCCAAGGAAGAGGCCGAGCGTCAGATCGACGAATGGCAAGGTCGCCACTGAGGTTCAGTGATCGTTCAAGCGCCGTCCCGACATGGATCGCGGCGGCGCTTGTCTTACTGCAATGCGATCCCCCGTTTTGATCGGGAACTTTCCACGAGACTCATCGTTTTTGGTTTCGATGACAAAAGAGGAGTTCCGCAATGCTTTATTACGCGCTTGTATTTCTCGTCATTGCACTTATTGCCGGCGTCCTTGGGTTCGGCGGCATTGCAGGTGCATCGGCGGGCATCGCCCAGATCTTGTTTTTCGTCTTCCTGGCGCTGCTCGTGATTTCGCTGCTCTTCGGATGGTCAAGACGAGTGTGATGCGGCGGACAGCAAGGGGCGGCCAGCGTGGCCGCTCCTTTCACGTTTCGACGAAGAACCTGACCCGGTCCGCCGCGAAGCGTGACCGGGAGTACTGGATCGGCCGGCCGTCTGTGTCGGCATTGACCGACGTGGTCACCAGCAGGATGGCTCCTGGAGAGAGTTTCAGCAGCCGAAGGTCGATGCCTTCGGCATGGCTCGCGGAGATCTCGGTCGAGCACCTGACATAGTCGTCTATCCCCAGTTCGGCGAGCGCCCTGGTTATCGAGCCGGTGCGCGCATAGACGTCGCCGATCATCGAAAACCGATCGGCAGGGAAGTAGCTGGTCGCAGCGGAGATCGGCTTTCCGTCGGCAATTCCCACGGTTTCGAGGCGGACGCAGCCAATTCCGGTCGCCAGATTCAGCGCCTTGGCGACGATCGGCGAGGCCGGTTCGATCGTCTGGTGCACGAGCCGCCCCTCCAACTCTTTCGCCTGGCCGCCGAGACCTTGCGAAAAACGCGTCCGGCGCGAGATCGGAAATGTCAGGCGGTCACGCCGCTCGATCAGCGTCCCGACCCCCTGCACGGAACGCACCATGCCCTCATCGGCAAGCGACGCCAGCGCGCTGCGCACCGTGTGGCGATTGACGCCGAACGTTTCCGCAAGCGTTGCTTCCGACGGCATCATGCCGGTGTCGTCGTAGTCCCCATTGTTGATCGCAAGCCGCATGCCGTCGGCGATCTGTCGCCACAGGGCCACGCCGGAACGGCGCTCGATCGTTTTCCTCATACCGTCACAAGCCTGTCACGTTGGTTGACTATCACCAAACCATAGGATGTCTGGTTGTCTAGATCAATAGACAACCAAGCGATTGGAGACGAAAATGGCAGCACTGCGAAAACAGCCGTCGCCCGGCCCGGAGCCGGATGCGCGCAAGCGGGCGATGGGCCTCCTCGCCAAGGCGACGCGCGCCGAACTGGAGAAGGCCTGGGAGGCGCTGGACGCCAAGCCTGCGGTTGCTCCGGTGCGCGGCCCCGAGACCGGGCTCGTCATGGTGCGCGGCCGGATCGGCGGCGGCGGAGCGCCGTTCAATCTGGGTGAGGTGACGGCGACGCGCGCCAGCGTGCGCCTCGAGGACGGCGTCGTCGGGCACGGCCAGACCCTCGGAAGCGATGGCGAAAAGGCGCGCCTGGCCGCCGTGTTCGACGCGCTTCTTCAGGGTTCCGAGCACGAAGCGACTGTCCGGCGCCTGCTTGACGAGGTTGCCGCCCGAATCGAGGCGGATGACGCGAAAAAGGCCCGCGAGACCGCCGCCACCCGTGTCGACTTCTTCACCATGGTTCGCGGAGACGACTAATGACCGATACCCAGATCTTTTCCGGTGGGTTCCCCGAGCCGGTGTTTGCGGCTCAGGCCGTCTTTCGCGTCGTCATGAACTGCATGGCTCGCCCAGGCACGATCGGCGGGATCGCCGCGAACGCGAACCCGCCCGAGCCGCTGACCTGTGCGGCCGGCGCGGTTGCGCTGACGCTTTGCGATCACGACACGTTCGTCTGGCTGACGCCGCAGCTCGCCAAGTCGAAGCTGCCGGGTTGGCTGGCGTTCCACACCGGCGCGACAGTGACGGCCGAGAAGCAGGATGCCAGCTTCGCCTTCATCGAGAAGGGGGGCGTGGTGCCGGGCTTCGGCGTGTTCTCGCAAGGGACGCAAGAGTATCCGGACCGCTCGACGACCCTGGTGATCGAGATCGACAGTTTCGAGGGCGGCAGGCCGCTGGTCCTCACCGGGCCGGGAATTCGGGACGAGATGCGATTTGCGCCGAAGGGGCTGCCGGAAGCGTTCCTGTCGCTGGCGCAGGCCAATCGGGCGCTTTTCCCCCGCGGTGTGGACCTGATCCTCTTGGCCGGCGACGACATCGTCTGCCTGCCGCGCACCACAGTCATTCGAAACGGAGAGGCCTGAGCCATGTATGTTGCCGTCAAGGGTGGCGAGGCCGCCATTGCCAACGCCCATCGCCTTCTAGCCGATCGCCGACGCGGCGACCGCAACCTGCCGTCCATCACCATCGAGCAGATCGTCGCCCAGCTCGGCCTCGGCGTCGACCGCGTGATGGCGGAGGCTTCGCTTTACGATCGCGCCCTCGCGGCACTCGCCATCCGGCAAGCCCGCGGCGACATGATCGAGGCGATCTTCATCCTGCGCGCCTATCGCACCACGCTGCCGCGGTTCGGCTATTCGGTGCCGGTCGAGACTGCGGAAATGGTCGTCGAGCGCCGCGTGTCGGCAACCTACAAGGACCTGCCGGGCGGCCAGCTGCTCGGGCCGACCTTCGACTACACGCACCGCCTGCTGGACCCCTCACTTCTGACAGACGAGGCGGTCGAGGCGCCGCTGGAGCGCGATGAGCCGGGCGAGCCGATCATGCGCGTCTCCGATATCCTCGCCGCTGAGGGACTCGTCGAGGATGACGGCAGCCTGCCGGACGGCCATGTCGCAGGCGACCTGACGCGCGAGCCGCTGGAGTTCCCGATGGCGCGGGACCTGCGCCTGCAGGCGCTCGCCCGTGGCGACGAAGGCTTCTTGCTGGCGCTCGGTTACTCCACCCAGCGTGGCTATGCCCGCACCCACCCCTTCGTCGGGGAAGTGCGCATCGGCGAGGTAGAAGTGGAGCTGGACATGCCGGAGCTCGGCTTCTCCGTCTCGCTCGGACGCATCCAGGTGACCGAGTGCCAGATGATCGCCCAGTTCAAGGGGTCGGCGAAAAACCCGCCGCAATTCACCCGCGGCTACGGTCTTGTCTTCGGGCAGGGCGAGCGCAAGGCCATGGCCATGTCGCTCGTCGACCGGGCGCTGCGGGCCGAAGAATTCGGCGAGGACGTCGTCGCGCCGGCGCAGGACGAGGAATTCGTCATTTCGCACTCGGACAATGTGCAGGCGACCGGCTTCGTCGAGCACCTGAAACTCCCCCATTACGTGGATTTCCAGGCCGAGCTCGACCTCGTTCGCCGCATGCGGCGCGAATACGAAGCCGCGCAGAACTTGGGCAACGATCTTGCGGAGGCCGCAGAATGACGACGGCAGAACTGGCGACCTACAATTTCGCCTATCTCGATGAACAGACGAAGCGCATGATCCGCCGCGCCATCCTGAAGGCGATCGCCATTCCCGGCTATCAGGTACCCTTCGCCTCCCGCGAAATGCCGATGCCTTATGGTTGGGGCACCGGCGGCGTGCAGGTGACGGCGGCGATCCTCGGTCCGGACGATGTGCTGAAGGTGATCGACCAGGGGGCGGACGACACCACCAATGCCGTCTCCATCCGCGCCTTCTTCCAGAAGGTGGCCAACGTGGCGGTCACGACGAAGACCCGCGAGGCGACGATCATCCAGACGCGTCACCGCATCCCCGAGGAGAAGCTGACGGCCGGCCAGACGCTGGTCTACCAGGTGCCGATCCCCGAACCCTTGCGCTTCCTCGAGCCGCGCGAGACCGAGACGCGCAAGATGCATGCACTCGAGGAATACGGGCTGATGCACGTCAAGCTCTACGAGGACATCGCCAAGAACGGCCATATCGCCACGACCTATGCCTATCCGGTGAAGGTGGAGGGCCGCTACGTCATGGACCCGTCGCCGACGCCGAAGTTCGACAATCCGAAAATGCACATGGCAGAAGCGCTCCAGCTCTTCGGTGCGGGGCGGGAGAAGCGGATCTATGCTGTGCCGCCGTTCACCGACGTCGTCAGCCTCGACTTCGAGGATCATCCGTTCGAAATCCAGAAGTTTGATCGTCCCTGCGCGCTCTGCGGCGCGGAGAACGTCTATCTCGACGAGGTCGTGCTCGATGACAAGGGCGGGCGGATGTTCGTCTGCTCGGACACCGATCACTGCGAAGACCGCCGCGACCACGGCCATTGCGGCACCATGCTCGCCTACGACAAGGAAGCTGCACGATGAGCGATGAACCCCTTCTCAAAGTCCGCGACATCTCGAAATTCTACGGCGCGCGCATCGGCTGCCGCAACGTCTCCTTCGAGCTCTGGCCGGGCGAGGTGCTGGCGATCGTCGGCGAATCCGGCTCGGGCAAGACGACGCTGCTCAATTGCCTAGCCACCCGCCTCTTGGCGACATCCGGCACGATCGAGTATCGGATGCGCGATGGGCAGATGCGTGACCTCGCCCACATGGGCGAGGCCGAACGCCGCTTCCTGATGCGCACCGACTGGGGCTTCGTCCACCAGAACCCGGCCGACGGCCTGCGCATGACGGTCTCCGCCGGCGCCAATGTCGGCGAGCGGTTGATGGCGGTTGGTGAGCGCCACTATGGCAACATCCGCGAGACCGCCGGCGACTGGCTGCGGCGCGTCGAGATCGGTGTCGACCGCATCGACGATCAGCCGCGCGCCTTCTCCGGCGGCATGCGCCAGCGGCTGCAGATCGCCCGCAACCTCGTCACCTCGCCCCGCCTCGTCTTCATGGACGAGCCCACCGGCGGTCTCGACGTTTCGGTGCAGGCGCGTTTGCTCGACCTGGTCCGCGGTCTCGTTCACGATCTCGAGCTGTCGGCAATCATCGTCACCCACGACCTCGCCGTCGCCCGCCTCCTGTCGCACCGGATGATGGTGATGAAGGATGGTCAGGTGATCGAACAGGGTCTGACCGACCGCGTTCTCGACGACCCGCGCGAGGCTTACACCCAGCTTCTCGTCTCCTCCATCCTGCAGGTTTGACCTGACCGCGGCGCGCCGGCTCAGGCTCGGCTGCGCCCGGTCCAGCAAAAGGACATCACCATGGCGACCCCACTCGTCGTATCCGAAGTCGCAAAGAGCTTCACCATGCACCTTCGAGACGGCATCCGCCTGCCGGTCGTTTCGGACGTCAGTTTTTCCGTCAAGGCCGGTGAATGCGTCGTTCTCGGCGGTCCGTCCGGCATCGGCAAGAGCTCGCTTTTGAAGATGGTCTACGGCAATTACGGCGTCGACGGCGGACAGATCCTCATCGAGCACGAAGGCAAGGTGATCGACCTCGCCAGCGCCGATCCTCGCAGCGTCCTTGCCGTTCGCCGCGTGACCCTTGGCTATGTCAGCCAGTTCCTGCGCGTCGTGCCGCGCGTCGCCGCGATCGACGTCGTGGCCGAGCCTCTTCTCGCCGGCGGCGAGAATCCGGAGGTCGCGCGCGAAAGGGCTGAGGAGATGCTCTCCCGGCTGAACCTGCCGCGTGAACTCTGGCAGCTGCCGCCCGCCACCTTCTCCGGCGGTGAGCAGCAGCGCGTCAACATCGCCCGCGGCTTCATCACCAACCACCGTATCCTTCTGCTGGACGAACCGACGGCCTCGCTCGACGCAAAGAACCGCGAGATCGTCGTCGGGATGATCGCGGAGAAGAAGCGGGCAGGGGTGGCACTTCTCGGCATCTTCCACGATGACGACGTGCGCACGGAGGTGGCCGACCGGATCATAGACGTTTCTGCTTTCTCGCCCAGAAAGGCCGCCGCATGACAAAGCTTTCCGAAAGTCCGCTGATCGACCCGACCGCAAAGGTCACCGACTGCACGCTCGGCCGTTACACCGAGATTTCCGTGCGATCCCGCATCAGCGAGACCGAACTCGGCGACTATTCCTACATCATGGAGGATTGCTCGGTCTGGTGCGCCACGATCGGCAAGTTTGCCAACATCGCCTCGTCGGTGCGGATCAACGCCACCAACCATCCGACGTGGCGCGCGACGCTGCACCACTTCACCTACCGCGCTGCCGACTACTGGCCGGATGCCGACAAGGAGGCCGATTTCTTCGCCTGGCGGCGGGCGCATCGCGTGACGATCGGACATGACGTCTGGATCGGCCACGGCGCGACGATCCTGCCGGGGGTCACGGTCGGCAACGGCGCCGTCATCGGCTCCGGGGCCGTCGTCACCAAGGACGTCGCACCCTACACCATCGTCGGCGGGGTGCCGGCGAAACTGATCCGCGAGCGTTTTCCCAGGCAACTTGTCGAGCGTTTCGAGCGGCTTGCCTGGTGGGACTGGGACCATGCCAGGTTGCGGTCCGCACTTGATGACTTCCGCGCGCTCGACGCGGAAAGCTTCCTCGACCGCTACGAGGCCTGAACAAGCGCAAAGCCCGGGAAACCCGGGCTTTGTGGATTGTTGTCAAACCAACATGAAACTGACATCCGGCCGTCATTGAGTATCGTTAAAGTCCCTACAACATCAATGATTTAACCCTTGAGAGGGATGCCATGTTTCGCCTGATGAACGTCACGCGCCGGTTTGGCGGGCACGCCGCGGTCAACGCGGTCAACATCGACATTCCCCAGGGCCAGATGGTGGGCGTCATCGGTCGCTCGGGTGCTGGCAAGTCTACCTTGCTTCGCATGATCAACCGGCTGGTGGAGCCGACCGAGGGCTCAATCCGCTTTGGCGATGTCGAGGTCTCCGCGTTGCGCGGGGCGGCCCTGCGCAACTGGCAGCGCGACTGCGCGATGATCTTCCAGCAGTTCAACCTGGTGCCGCGCCTCGATGTGCTGACCAACGTGCTGCTCGGCCGTCTCAACCATCGCTCGACGGCGCTCAGCATCCTCAACATGTTCACCCGCGAGGAGCGCATCATGGCGATCGCCGCCCTCGAGCGCCTCGGCATCGAGCAGACGGCACTGCAGATGGCGGGCACGCTGTCCGGCGGCCAGCAGCAACGCGTGGCGATTGCGCGTGCGCTGATGCAGCAGCCGAAGATGATCCTTGCCGACGAGCCGATCGCCTCCCTCGATCCGCTCAACGCCAAGGTCGTGATGGATGCGCTGCGCGACATCAACGAGCGCGAGGGCATCACCGTCATCACCAATCTCCACACGCTCGACACCGCCCGCAACTATTGCGAGCGCATTATCGGCATGTCCGCCGGCAAGGTCGTCTTCGACGGCGCGCCGCGGGAGCTCGACGCCGATGCGGTGCGGTCGATCTATGGCGCGGGTGCCGATGGTTCGGAGATCGATGAAACCATGACATCGACGAGCATTCGTCGCCCGTCTGGCCCGCTCGTGCAGGACAACATCAAGGAATCCGCCAGCGTGAAACCGCTGGCACTGGCCGGCATCTGAGGCGCGGCCAGGATCGAGGGGCCCACGTCAAGGGTCAAAGCCATTCTCAAAGCCGGCGTGGCCGGTCAAACAGGAGAGAAATCATGCTGAAGAAAGCTCTTTTCGGCGCCGTCGCCCTTCTGGCGCTCGTCGGCCACGCCCAGGCGGAAGACCTGAAGGAATTCCGCGTCGGCATCATCGGCGGCGAGAACGAAGCCGATCGCCTGCGCAACTACCAGTGCCTCGGTGACAAGCTGAAGGCCGATTTCGGTTTCGAGAAGGTCTCCTTCTTCCCGGCCGCCGACTATGACGGCGTCATCCCGGGCCTGCTCGGCGGCACCCTCGACTATGCCGAACTCGGCGCCTCCGGCTTCGCCAAGATCTACCTCGCCGACCCCAAGGCCGTCGAGCCGATCCTGACGACGGTCCAGACGGACGGTTCCACCGGCTACTACTCGATCATGGTTGCCCGCAAGGACAGCGGCATCACCAAGCTGGAAGACCTGAAGGGCAAGAAGCTCGGTTTCGCCGATCCGGATTCCACCTCCGGCTACCTCGTCCCGCTCGTGACGCTGCCGGAATCGATCGGCGCGCCCGTCAAGGAATTCTTCGGCGAGACCGGTTTCGGCGGCGGCCATGAAAACCTCGTCCTCGAAGTGCTGAAGGGCAACTTCGACGCCGGCACGACCTTCGGCTCGGGCGTCGGCGAATGGAAGGACGGCTACACCTCCGGCAACCTGCACAAGATGGTGGAGAAGGGCGTTCTCGACATGAACGATCTCGTCGAGATCTGGAAGTCGCCACTGATCCCGAATGGTCCGGTGGTCATCCGCTCTTCGATGGCCGACGACATGAAGGCGAAGTTCAAGCAGTTCATGCTTGACCTGCCGAAGACGGATGCGGCCTGCTTCTCGGCCATCCAGGGCGGCGACTTCACCTCCTTCATCGAGGTCAACGCCGACTTCTACAAGCCGATCATCGACGCGCGCAAGGCGACGATCGGCGGCTGATCCGACTTCGAAATTCTGACAGGCGTCGGCCGGTTTTGCTGGCTGACGCCATTTTTGAATGACGCCTCTTTCATCGGAGTAGAGGCGCAGACGCGGAAAGCGCCATGGCCCTTAACACCCTTCCGAAAGAGTTCAGCGAAAGCGGCGCGCTCATCGAACGCCACTGGCAGGAACTCGCCGCCAAGCGCCGGCTCTATTCCTGGATCGGCTTTGGAATTCTCCTGTTCGCGCTGGGCGGTTCGCTGTGGTTTGCCAATGAAACCAATGCCGGCAAGTTCTTCGACCGGCTCCCGTATCTCTTCGATTTCGTCGGCGGCATGATCCCGCGCGACGGCTTCGAGGTGTTCCGCGCCCTGTTCGACCTGCCGTCTCCCTATGACGACGGCAGCTTCAAGTACAATTATCCGGAGGGTCGGCTCTACCTGACGGAGGGGTTCTATATCCCCGAATATTTCTACAAGATGCTGGAGACGCTCAATATCGCGATCTTCTCCACCATCCTCGGCGCCAGCCTCGGCTTCATCCTCTGCTTTCTTGCGGCGCGCACTCTGATGCCGAACCGCTTCGTGCGCGGTGTCGTTCGTCGTCTGATGGAGATTCTGCGCGCCTTTCCGGAGGTGGTGCTGGCAGGCTTCTTCCTTGCGATCTTCTCGCTCGGTCCGCTGCCGGCCGTGATCGCGGTGTCGATCCATACGGTCGGCGCGCTGGGCAAACTCTTCTTCGAGGTGGTCGAAAATGCCGACATGAAGGCGGAGGAGGGGCTTCGCGCCGCTGGCGGCAACTGGATCGAGCGGGTCTGGTTCGGGATCGTCCCGCAGGTCATGCCGAATTTCATCAGCTACTTCCTGCTGCGCCTCGAGATCAACGTGCGCGCCTCCACCATCATCGGCGCCGTCGGCGGCGGCGGCATCGGCGAATTGCTGCGCCTCTCGATCGGCCAGAACCACCAGGCCAAGACGCTGGCGATCATCCTTCTGCTGTTCTGCACGATCGTCGCCGTCGATCAATTGTCTGCCTGGGCAAGACGCCGTCTCGTCGGCGACCAGGCCTTCCAACTCGCACAGTAAGGACCGAACGATGGCCAAGCTTCACATGTCCGAGATGGAACAGATCGCCGCGCGGCATCCCGAGATTTTCGCCCGTTCCGTCTGGTCTCGTTTCCGCATGCCGCTGGTTGTGCTGGCCGCCGTGCTCTATGGCGTCTATTGCTGGTGGTTCTTCGCGGTCGGTACGGTGCTCCACAACGCCAATTGGTCGCTCGCCGGCACCTATCTCGCCGACTGGGTCTCCTACGAAGTGCGCCCGGAGTTCCGCATGGCACCCGACGGAACCATGCAGATCCGCTACCCACGCTATTCGCCGCTCGGCGACAACCCCAATCCCGACTGGCTGACGGCGACGCGTGAAACGGTGACGCGCACCGTCGAACTGCCGGCGGCCGCGGCGTCGACGCAGCCTGCCGTGAAGAAAGCCGCGACAAGCTTCATGGCGCCGGGTGCGGCCCTCGGCGGCTCGTCCGGCACCACCGCCCCTACCAGTGAGGCGAAGGTCGAGACGCGGACCGAGGAGGTGGTGACCCATGCCGAGGTTCTGATGGGACGCTCGACCCGGATCGAAGTCCTTCCTGGCCGGGCGGTCATACAGCACGGCAACGAGACCCTGCGCATAACCATGGACGGCAAAAGCGTCTCGGCCGACAGCAATCCGCTGCCGCAGTGGGCCACCCAGAAGCGCCCCGGCGAGAAGATCGTCGTCTCCTTCGGCTTTGCGGGCTGGGCCGAGATCGAGGCGGACGAGGTCAGCATCCGCAAGCGCTTCCTGGGCTGGGCCAATTTCATCTTCGACACCCAGTCGCCCTTCTTCGGCAAATCGGCGGCCGACGTGTTCTCCCTGATCGCCTGGGGCGAGCGCATCGATCCGTCCCGCTCGAACCTGTCGCTCGCCTGGAACAACATCCTTTACAACAGCGAATGGCAGCACCTCGACGTCTGGACCAAGCTGTTGCAGACGGTCGTGATGGCGTTCGTGGGCACGGTGCTGGCGACGCTCGTTGCCTTCCCGCTTGCCTTCCTCGCCGCGCGCAACATCACCCGCAACTGGATCTCGAACCAACTGACCAAGCGCCTGTTCGATTTCCTCCGCTCGGTCGACATGCTGATCTGGGCGCTGTTCTTCACCCGCGCCTTCGGCCCCGGACCGCTCGCCGGCATGTCGGCGATCTTCTTCACCGATACCGGCACGCTCGGAAAGCTCTACTCCGAGGCACTGGAAAACATCGACGACAAGCAGCGCGAGGGGGTCAAATCCGTCGGCGCACCCAATATTGCCGTTCAGCGCTTTGGTGTGGTACCGCAGGTGCTCCCGGTCTTCGCTTCCCAGGCGCTTTACTTCTGGGAATCGAATACGCGATCGGCGACCATCATCGGTGCCGTGGGCGCCGGCGGCATCGGCCTGAAGCTCTGGGAAGCGATGGCCACCAATTCGGACTGGGAGAACGTCGCCTACATGGTGGTTCTCATCCTGATCATTGTCTTCGTCTTCGACGGCATTTCAAATGGGTTGCGCTCCCGACTGATGGGCCGCACCCGTTGAGAGGAATGGAAATCGCCGGAGGTCATGGCATGATGCCGACGCACCAATCCCCGTTGCGCCTGCACCGCGCGCATCCATCTCCGCGAACCGCGACCCGGAATTGAACAGGAAGATCGAATTTGCGTTACGCCCTCTATTTCACCCCTGCCGCCAGCGATGAACTTGCGCATGCCGCCGCCCGCTGGCTCGGACGCGACGCATTCAGCGGCGCGACCGTTACACAGCCGACGGTTCCCGGATTTGCACCGGCGGCGCTGGCAGCCCTGACAGCCGATCCGCGCCGCTACGGTTTCCACGCCACCCTGAAGGCGCCGTTCGCGCTGGCGGAGGGCCGCACGGAAGCAGAACTCGTCGCCGAGCTGGCACGCTTTTCCGGCGAGACCGCGGCCTTCGACATTCCCGAGGTGGTCGTCGGACGGCTGGGATCCTTCTTCGCCCTCGTCCCTGGTGCGGACTGCGAGCCGCTGCAGGCGTTTGCCGGCGAGGTCGTCCGCCGTTTCGATCGGTTTCGCGCGCCGCTCTCTTCCGCCGATATCGCCCGGCGCAAGCCCGACGAACTTTCGAGCGAGGAGCGTCAAAACCTCGTCCAGTGGGGTTATCCCTACGTCTTCGATACCTTCCGCTTCCACATGACGCTGACCGGACGGGTGCCCGAGGCGGATACCCCGGCCATGGAGCAGGCGCTCGCACGCCATTTTGCCGATTTCGACGGTCAGCCGCTTTCCATCACGGGCCTCGCCCTTTTCTGCGAGCCTTCCCGTGGCGCCGACTTCACCGTACACTCGCTGTTCTCGCTTGGCGGAACGGCCAACCGAAAGATTGCCTGACATGTCGACCGAACTGATCCTCACCAATGCCCGCATCGTACTGGAGGACGATGTCATCCACGGCGCGGTGCTGATTCGCGACGGCCTCATTGCCGACATTTCCGACACGCCGTCCGCGACGGGAGAGGACATGGACGGGGACTACCTGCTTCCCGGCCTCGTCGAACTGCACACCGACCATCTGGAATCCCATTACTCGCCACGCCCCGGCGTGCGCTGGGACAAGACGGCGGCGATTCAGGCCCACGATGCCCAGGTCGTCACCTCCGGCATCACCACCGTCTTCGATTGCCTGCGCATGGGCTCCGACGAGGACGGCGGCTTCGAAAAGGGCGAGATGCGGGCCATGGCCGACGCGCTCGCCCAGGCGGAACGGGATGATCGCCTTCGCGCCGAGCACCTGATTCACCTGCGCTGCGAGGTTTCGACCGAGAACGTGCTCGAGCATTTCGAGGAGTTCGAGGACGACCCGAAGGTGCGGCTCGTTTCGCTGATGGACCATGCGCCGGGGCAACGGCAGTTCCAGAGCATGGATCAGTACACGCTCTACTACAAGACCAAGCGCGGCCTGTCGGACGAGGCGTTCGCCGAGTTCTGCGAGCGGCAGCAGGCGCTCTCCGCGCGCTACGCCAAGCCGCATCGGGATGCGATCGCCGCGCGCTGCGCCGCGCGCGCCATCACCATTGCAAGCCACGACGATGCGACGCTCGAGCATGTCGAGGAGTTGCTTGGCTACGGCACCCGGCTCGCCGAGTTCCCGACCAGCCTGCACGCGGCCAAAGCCTCGCACGGCGCCGGCATGAGCGTGCTGATGGGTGCCCCCAACATCGTCCGCGGCAAGTCGCATTCCGGCAACATCGCCGCGCGCGATCTCGCCGACATCGGTGTCCTCGACGTGCTTTCCTCCGACTACGTCCCGTTCAGCCTCATGCACGCGCCCTTCATCCTTGCTGACGAGATCGAAGCGATCAGCCTGCCCCAGGCGGTCGCAATGGTCTCGGCGACACCGGCCCGAACGGTCGGCCTTCAGGATCGCGGCCGGATCGCGGCCGGCCTTCGCGGCGACCTTGTGCGTGTACGCCGTCCGAATGGCGTCCCGGTGGTCCGTTCCGTCTGGCGGCAGGGCCGGCGGGTGGCATGACCGGGTCTGCGTCAATGCTCACAGTTGATGCACAACCGGCCGGCCTTGCCGAAGACGGGATGGCGATCGTCGTTGTCGGTCCCAGCGGAGCCGGCAAGGACAGCGTGATGGACTATGCCGCCCGGCACTTCGCCGAAAACGCCAGGATCGTCTTTGCCCGGCGCGTCATCACCCGGCCGGCGGATGCCGGCAGCGAGGCCCACATCGGCGTCGATGCGGCCACGTTTTCGCGTATGAAACAGGAAGGGGCCTTCTGCGTCTCTTGGGAGGCGCACGGGCTCTGCTACGGGATCAGGCGGGAAATGCTGGACGCGGTGGGGCAGGGGGCCGTCGTGATCGTCAACGGCAGCCGTCAGGCCTTGCCCGATTTCGTGTCGACCTTTCCGCGACTGAAGATCGTCACGATCACCGCCCACGCCGAAGTGCGGGCCGAGCGGCTGGCAAAGCGCGGCCGGGAAGGTGCCGGCGCGATTGCCGCCCGCCTCGATCGCCAACCGCGCCCGCCGGCTGCCGGTCTCGACACCGTCACGATCGATAACAGCGGCCCGCTCGATGTTGCCGGCACTGCGTTCGTTTCGCTGCTGACGTCAGCCCTGAATTGATCGCGCGATCGGCGCTTGCCCGAAAAGGGGCCGCTGGTTAATCAAGGCGCGAGTAACAGTCGATTCTGATGGAGCGTCATCCCCCATGAAATCCCTCGAAATCCTGGTCGAACGGATCATCCTTTCAAGCCGCTGGATCCTTGTAGCCTTCTATCTCGGACTGGTCGCCGCGCTTGCCGTCTATGCCGTCTCGTTCGCCTACAAGTTCCTCAAGGTGGCAAAGAACGTCTTTGCGCTGGACGACGCCGAGATGATCCTCGCCATGCTGGGTCTGATCGACGCGGCGCTGGTGGCGAGCCTGATCCTGATGGTGATGATCTCCGGCTACGAAAACTTCGTCAGCCGCTTCGACAACGCCGAGAGCGATGTCTCCTTCCTCGGCAAGCTCGATTCCGGCAGCCTGAAGATCAAGGTTGCCTCCTCGATCGTGGCGATCTCGTCGATCCACCTGCTGCAGGTGTTCCTGAATGCCCAGCAGTACACCACCACCCAGCTGATGTGGCTGACCTTCATGCATCTCGCCTTCGTCATATCGGCGCTGCTGCTCGGCTATCTCGAGAAGATCATGGCCCAGCTCAAGATCAAGGCCTGAGACGGAGGCCAACCAACATCGTTGCGAAGCGAAGTGGCGCCGCGGGTTTCCGCCGGCGCCTTTTTCATGCGCCGGCGAGGCGCTCGCGACCAGCAGGGGAGGGGGAAAATCGGCCACAATCGTCCTGTGAAGATTCTTCCATCCCGAAAGCGCTGGGAACTCAGGGTTTCCGCCGGGGCGGGTGAGAATTTTCGCAAAACCGTCATTTTTGCTGTTGACTTGGTTTGGTGTTGGGCCTAGAAACCGCCTCACCAACGAGGGCGGCGGCGCTGCTAGCGACTGACGAA